>JAFYTB010000169.1 GCA_017559045.1 Eggerthellaceae bacterium
CGCCAAGGCTGCCGAGCACGGCTATGTCATGGATGGTCAGCCGCTCGTTCGATTCATCGCCGACGAGGGCCTCAAGCGCGGCAAGTTCGAAGTCATCGCAGAGCTGGTCGCAGCCCCCATCGTCGCGCAGCTTCGCCAGGAAGAAATGGAGCGCTACGGCATAGCCGCACCTGCAAAGCCGGCCAATCGCGCTTACGCATCCGCTCCCGCTCCTCGCCCCGCTGACCCCTTCGCTCCCAGCGCAGATTACGGCAACTACGAGGACGAGCCGCATACCATGGTGCTCGGAGGTCTGACCGACGAAGACGTCGATCCCCTCAGCCCTGCTTCGGCTCAGCTGACTGCCTATCTGTACGATATGACCAACGACCGCGCGTTCACGCTCACCAAGCAGAACACCACCGTGGGTCGCGAGTCTGATAACGATGTCGTCATCTCCGACATCAACGCATCCCGCTATCACGCATCGGTGCGCCTCGAGCCGCCCGCGAAGTGGATCATCTCCGACGAGGGTTCCACCAACGGCACGTTCGTTAATGGACGTCGCATCAAGAGCGCTCCTCTGCGCGACGGCGACATCATCATTATGGGCACCACCAACATCGAGTTCCAGCTTCTCTAAACGATACGTTCCGCACGACCGATCCCAACCCAAAACCACAGCTCAAACGTACTAAGGACCGAACCGTGATCGACATCGCATTGCTTATTGGCCGCCTGCTATTCGTAGCTCTGCTCTATCTATTCCTCTTCGCCATCATGCGAACGGGAATTGGCCTTGTGCGCGGCCAGCGCAAGAAGGACAGCACCTGGAGCCTCTCCGTCGAACGTGGCCCCAAAGAGCTGCGCGGGCTCAACATCACCGTCAATGGACCCATCATTGTCGGCCGCTCGCCTGGCGCCGATATCGTCATCGGAGCAGGATACGTCTCCGCACGTCATGCCCGCTTCACGCTTATGGGTCAGAATCTCTTTGTCGAGGACCTCGGCTCTACGAACGGCACCGCAGTTAACGGAAGGCCCATCTCGAGTCCTACTGCACTTAAAAACAAAGATGCTGTCGCCATCGGCGATGTCGTCATTCGCGTAAGGTTCGCATAATGAACGCCCGCATCAATCCGAAGAAGAACACCTTCGGAAGCAAGACCGACATCGGTCGCGTACGCGCGCACAACGAAGATTCCCTCATCGTCGCACCGCCGCTCTACGTGGTATGCGACGGCATGGGAGGCCATGCCGCCGGCGAAGTCGCTTCGGAGATGGCAGTAAACACCATTGCCGATCTTGCACCTCAGTATGCGAACGCCGAGGCGCTTGGCCAAGCTGTCGAAGCCGCCAACCACACCATCATCCGCGGCGCCCGCAAGGGCCTCGGCCGCGAAGGAATGGGAACCACCTGCACGGCGGCAATCCTCGATCACGAGCGCCTTGTTGTTGCCCAGGTCGGAGACTCGCGCGCCTACTTGCTGCACAAGGGTCAGCTTCAGCAGATCACCCGAGATCACAGCCTCATGGCCGACATGATCGAATCGGGACAGATCACCCCCGCTGAGGCGAAGACGCATCCGAACCGCTCCATCATCACAAGGGCTCTCGGAAGCAGCCCCCACACCCAGCCTGACCTCTATGAAATCAACGTCGAACCTGGCGATCGCCTGCTCCTGTGCTCGGACGGTCTTTCGGGAATGCTGGACGACCACGAGCTGGCCTACACGCTGGGCCACGTCGGAGACCCGCAAGAATGCGCCGATCAGCTCATCGACGAAGCCAATGCCGCAGGTGGTGTCGACAACATCACCGCTATCGTCGTCGACGTCACAGGCTTTACCGCATCGCGAACCCAGAGACTCGCCCGAAGGACCAAGGCCACTGCAGGCATTCTTCTCGCCCTGCTCGCCATCATCCTTGGCGGCGCCGTCCTCGCATTCGACTACATGGTCGACCACTCCGCTTACCTCACTGCCGAGGACGGAAAGGTCGCCATCTATCAAGGCATACCCGGAGAAATCGCCGGCATGAACTTCACGAAGCTCGTTGAAGTCACCGATATCGACGTGGCCGATCTGCAGCCTGGTACGGCAAGTCGCCTCACCTCTGACACAATCCGCGTCGACAGCGTCAAGGACGCCTATCGTCTCGCAGAGTCCTATGAAGCAGAAATAGCCGACCGCAAGGGCGCTTCCTCTGAAAACGAAGAGGATGCTGCCGCAGGCGCAGACGCAAACGAAGATGCGTCTTCTTCCGAGGCGGTGAGTGCATGACGCGCCGCAATACCGAACTGCTCCTTCTATGCATAGCAGCGCCACTCGTCGTTGTGCTGTTCGCCATGCTCGCGCTCAATAGCGGCGCCGAGCTCGGATGGAAAACCCTCGGCGTGCCGCTCGGCCTCTTCGGCGCCTTCGTGGTCGCCCATTTCGCTGTGCGTAAATTCGCACCTGAGGCAGATCCCGCCATCCTCCCCCTGAGCTTCGCCCTCGCGGGAATCGGCATCACCTTCGTAACGCGCCTCGCGCCGGCGCTCGCTACGCGTCAGGTCATCTGGCTCTATGCCGGAATCGCGCTCATGGTGATCACCCTTATCCTTCTGCGCAACCTAGACAAAGTAGCCAACTATAAATACACGCTCATGATCGTGGGCGTCATATTGCTCCTCTCCCCCATGGTTCCGGGGCTTGGCCAGGAGATCTACGGAAGCCGCATTTGGCTTTCCGTCGGTCCGTTCTCGTTCCAAACGGGCGAGATCGCCAAGATCCTCATCGTGCTGTTCCTCGCCAGCTACTTATCGGCCAATCGCGAGCTGCTTTCAGTGTTTACCTGGGAGGTTGGTCCTTTCCGACTTCCCGCTCCGGCAACGCTCATCCCGCTTCTTGTCATGTGGGTCATCGCGTTGCTCGTCGTCGTCTTCGAGAAAGACCTCGGAAGTGCGCTCGTCTTCTTCCTCGTCTTTCTCGTGATGCTCTATGTCGCCACTGGCAAGAAGTTCTACCTCGCAGTCGGCCTAGGACTCGCCGCCTTGGCGGCCGTGATGCTTTACAGCGCCTTCGGTCATGTCCAGACGCGTGTCGAAACCTGGCTCGATCCCTTCGCCGACGCTCAGGGCGGCGGTTATCAGCTGGTGCAAACCATCTATTCACTTGCTGACGGCGGTCTGTTCGGCGTGGGCATCGGCAACGGACTCGCTGAAAGCATCCCCGTCGTCGAGAGCGACTTCATCTTCGCCGCCATCGCTGAAGAGCTTGGCCTTCTGGGTGCGGCAGGCATTCTGCTGCTGTTCCTCAGCTTTGCAATCCGCGGAATGGTTGTTGCCGCACGCGCAAAGAGCGACGTCAGCTCGCTTATCGCAACGGGTCTGACCACCATCATTGTCGTGCAGGCCTTCATCATCGTCGGCGGTGTCACACGCCTCATCCCGCTAACAGGTCTCACCCTTCCCTTCATCAGCCAAGGCGGATCGTCCCTTCTCGCGAGCTTCATCATCGTAGGCTTCCTTCTGCGCTGCGGCGACGAAGGCACTGGCCTTGAACACGAGATGGCATCGGTCACCAGCGCCCTGCACGTAAACAGCGTCCTCGGTCGCGTTTCGCTCGGCAAGCGCCTCACCAACACTATGGTGCTCTTCAGCGTTATGTTCGCCCTTCTCGTCGCCAACCTTACCTACATCATGGTCATCAAGGCAGACGAATACCAGAACATGCCGGGCAATAATCACACCATCGCCCGCCAGGCCGATTCCGAACGCGGCACTATCTCCACCTCGGATGGCGTCGTGCTCGCACGAAGCGTCCAAAACGAAGAGGGCCACTATTACCGCGAATACCCCGCGGGCGATCTTGCCAGCCACGTAGTCGGATACTACTCCACCAGATTCGGCACAAGCGGCATCGAGGCATACGCCAACGAAACGCTTGAGGGCAAGGAAGACTTCGCTACTTGGACAGACGTGATCGATTCCATGGCTGGCATCAAACATGCCGGAAACGACGTGACGCTCACGATTGACTCCACCATCCAGCGCGCTGCACAAAATGCGCTATCCGGATACACGGGTGCATGCGTAGTCATGGACGCTGAAACGGGCGCCGTCTTCGGCCTCGCCAGCTCCCCCACCTACGATGCGGCGGATTTCGTCGAAACCATTGAAAACTCCTCGGACTCTTCCGCACTCTACAACCGCGCCACCCAGGCACTGTACGCACCTGGCTCTACGTTCAAGATCGTGAGCTTGGCCACCGCACTGGAAAACGGAGTTGCCACCGAAGAGACCCTGTTCGATTCACCCGGCGAAATCGAGATCGGCAACGCCATGGTGACCAACATCAACAAGAAGGATCACGGCGAGATCACCCTGGCGCGCGCAACCGAGCTTTCCAGCAACACGGTGTTCGGTCAGCTCGGCGCCGAAATGGGCGCGAAGATGCTCGTTTCTGGAGCGGAAGATTTCGGCTTCAATCAGCTCATTAACTTCGAGCTTCCGTTCGCGACATCACTCATGCCCAACCCCAAGGAAATGACCGAATGGGAAACCGCCTGGGCAGCCGCTGGCGTACCCGTCGGTGAGCACGAAAGCCCCGCGGGTCCGCAGGCAAGCGTTTTGGAAATGGCTCTTGTCGGATGCGCCATCGCAAACGAGGGAACCATCATGCAGCCCTATCTCATCGACGGCGTCTACAACTCGCTGGGTGAGCGAAGCTACACCGCTCGAGGAAGCAAGCTCATGCAGGCCGTGAGCGCCGACACCGCAAACCGCGTGCTCAAGGTGCTCGAAGGCGTTGTGGAGAACGGAACGGGTGCCGCAGCTCAAGTAAGCGGCGCATCCGTGGCAGGCAAGACCGGCACTGCCGAACGAGTTGATGGCGACGATGACAGCTGGTTCGTCGGAATCACGCCGTCCGACTCCGATGGCAGGAAGATCGTGGTTGCCCTCGTCCTCGAAAATGGCGGATCGGGAACTGCTGCAGCACGTGCGCAGAACGTGCTCGCAACCGCACTCGACGTGGAGGGACTCCGCTAAGAGAGGAAGCGGTTTTTACGAATGCAAGCCTTTGAATAGGGGCCTTTTAGTAGAATGAAAACGTGCGTGCTTTTTTCATCGCACATGAGATAAAGGAGCAATAAGGTGAGCGGACAAGGACCTTTAACCGGCAAAGTCTTCAGCGGCCGTTATGAGATCATGGATCGCATCGGCATCGGAGGCATGGCCGAGGTATATCGCGCCCAGGACAACGTGCTCGGTCGACGCGTGGCCGTCAAGGTCATGCTGCCGCAGTACGCCGCCGACGCCGAATTCACGCAGCGCTTCCGCCAGGAAGCAGCAGCAGCTGCCAATCTCCAGAGCCCCTACATCGTCAACGTTTACGACTGGGGTCAGGATGGCGGCACCTATTACATCGTCATGGAGTTCGTTCGCGGAAGCGATCTGAAGACCGCCATCAACCAGCGCGGTGCTATCAACCAGCGCAAGGTTGCCGAAATCGGTTCGCAGGTTTGCCAGGCGCTTACCGTCGCCCACAACCTCGATATCGTTCATCGCGACATCAAGCCGCAGAACATCATGGTTCAGCCTGACGGCAATGTGAAGGTGATGGACTTCGGCATCGCCCGAGCAAAGAACTCCGTCAAGCAGAAGACCGAAGCGGTTCTTGGCACCGCCCACTACATCTCCCCCGAGCAGGCTCAGGGCAAGGAGCTCACGGCAGCGAGCGACATTTACTCGCTCGGCATCGCCATGTACGAAGCCACTACCGGCAAGCTCCCCTTCGACGGACCCGACGCGGTAAACGTCGCCATGCAGCAGGTCAGCGAAACGCCCCTGCCTCCCAGCGAGATCAACCCGCGTATCGATCCCGATCTTGAAGACATCATCATGTGCGCCCTGGCAAAAGATCCGCGTGATCGCTTTGCCACGGCAAATGACATGCGCCTTGCCCTGAACGACTACCTCGCCGGACGCCCCGTCAACCTGAGATCCTCTCGTCGCGGCGCTGCAAAGACCCGCGTCATGGGAACGGTCGGCGCTGCAGCTGGCGCAAGGACCGCCTACCCCAATGCAGGCGCAGAGGCTGGCGCAACCCAGGTTATGCCCAACACCATGAAACCCGCTGGCGCAGTTAAGCCCATTGTCACCGCTGGCCCTGGCGGCACCGGTGGATTCCGCCGCATCGAAGAGCCTCCGAGCCAGAGCAAGACGCCCATTCTCGTCGGCATCATCGTTGCACTCTTGGTTGTCATCGCAGCAGCCGCTTTCTTCCTGCTTGGCGGAAACGGTGACGATGCTGACGGCATCCCCGTACCCGACGTTATCGGCATGACCGTCGAGGAAGCAGAAGACGCTCTTGAGGAAGCCGGCTTCGTCCTGGGCAAGGTCGAGGAAGCATTCGATGAAGCCCCCGAAGGCGAAGTCATCCTGCAAGATCCGGTAGCCGAAACGCTCAAGGCAGAGGGTTCCAAGATCAACGTCACCGTCTCTAAGGGTAAAGAGCAGGTAGAAGTGCCCAACTTCCTGAATATGACAGTTGAGGAAGCTAAGGAAATTGCAGCAAAGTACGATCTGCTGCTCGAGCCGCTGCCCGCCGACTACTCCACTGAGATTGAAGTCAACAAGATCATGGATCAGAGTCCCAAGGCCGGCGAGAAGGTTGCTAAGGGTTCTACCGTCCAGTACGTCATCTCCCTGGGCACCGAATCGGTAACCGTCCCCAACGTCGTCAGCTACAAGGAAGCCGAAGCCGTCGCTCTTCTCACGCAGGCTGGCTTCAAGGTTGAGGTCGAGAGGATGTACAGCGATTTCGCAGCAGCTGGTATCGTTATCGACCAGAGCCCCAAGAGCGGTAAGCACGACAAGGGCACGACCATTAAGCTCGCCATCAGCCTTGGCCCCGAGCCGAAGCCCGAGCCCACGCCTACGCCCGAACCCGATCCCGAGCCCACGCCCGAACCGCCCAGTAATGGCGAGGGTGGAGAGTCGGGCGGCACTCCCGAGGGTGGCGCAGCGCAGTCGTAGCGCCTAAGCCGCAGCAAGCGGCAATAAGCGCAAGCAGCTACTTCGGCTAGGAAAATACACCATTGAAGAGACGGCTTCGGCCGTCTCTTTTCGTAGAGAAGCACGATTCTAAGAGGCACCGAAAAAGCTAACCGCAGCAGAAATCGACAGCCCAAATCATCAAATTTAAGGCATGCTGCGACAGCCGATTAACAACTCTTGTCAAGACTTTTTCTTACCCAGAGCCTACGACTATACTCTTACCCAAGTCCCGTCTCGGCTTTTTAGCGATGGACTACCAAATTGAAGAGGGAGCTTCAGATTGCTCGATGAAATGGAGATTCGCATCTGTTGATACGAAAGCCAGGAAGTCAGCTGCGAGCACCCACCTTGTGAAAGGTGGGTTCATCCTCGGTCGAGACGGGACTCTTTTTGTCTCTACATTCCTGCAGCAAAAGCATCCCTACACGCATGCGCCTGTGGCCCTACCACCTTACGGCCGAAACGCAGCTATCTCTACATCTCCGCAGCAGGAATGCGCAGGATAAACGTCGTTCCCGCACCCACTTCGCTCTCAAGCGTAAGCGTTCCACGATGATGCTGCGCGGCGTGCTTGGCAATGGCGAGACCCAGGCCGGTGCCACCCGTCTCTTTGCTCCTGCTCTTCTCCATGCGATAAAAGCGCTCGAATACCTTCTGCTGCTCACCTTCGGGAATGCCCGGACCATCGTCTTTCACATGGACGAGAACGAAGCGGAAATCATTGATGTCGAACTCATAGCGCACATCGATACTCACGTTTCCGCCAGGCTGGTTATAGCGAATGCCATTTTCGGCCAAGTTGAAGATAGCCTCTTCTGCAAGGGCCTCGGTTCCCTTGATAACGGCGTTCTCGCCAGTAAGAGAGAGTGACACGCCACGCGTCTCGGCAAATGAGTTAAGTCGACCAACAACGCGCTCGGAAACAACCATCATGTCGACGGGCATCGGCTCCCTGACAAACGCCGTCTCGTCGAGGCGCGACAGGGTGAGGACATCGTTGATGAGCTGACGCATTGCCTGGCTTTCATCGTAGATAAGGCCCGCAAATCGAGGCACATCGGCCGGATCCACCACTCCCGTCTTCATGAGCTCGGCATATCCGGAGATCACCTGCAGGGGCGTCTTCATCTCGTGCGAAACGTTAGCCGAGAACTCACGACGCATGCTTTCGGTGCGAGCAAGCTCTTTGTTCTGCTCTTTGAGCAATCTCTGCTGCTGATCGATACGCTGCAGCATCGGCTCCATCTCTGCATAGACTTCGTTATCGAGCGGTTCCGCAACATCAAGCTCGTCAATTGGCTGAACGATACGACGCGTCAGGATGCGCGAGACGATCAAAACAGCTACAGCCGCCAATGCGAACGAAATGGTCTCCGGAACAATCAGACCACTTGCATAGGTCAGCAACGTCTCGCGGGTTTCCGCCAAGCGAATGATACTGCCATCTTCAAGCTCTATAGCTGCATACACTGTGACCGTCTCGGCGGTGTCCGAATAACGGGAGATCACACCTGCGCCCGACTCAAGCGCCGACTGAAACTCCGGCCTATCGGCATGGCTTTCCATGCTCGAAGCCTCGCCCGCGCTGTCATACAGAACCGTTCCATCAGCGTCAATCAAGGTGTAGCGAACCTGATCCGAAAGCTGATTCTCCAAAATAGAAATATTTTCCTCACTCGGCGTTCTGTCAAGAAGAGCCGCTGCTGCCTGCGCGAGCTCCAGCAGGTCGTCTTCCGCCTCGTCCTCAAGCGTGAAGTAGTAAATTCCCGTGGTGAGCAGCGAGAAAACGAAGATAACCGCAAGGGTTAATCCCAACATCACAAGGTAAATACTTGCGGAAAGGCTCTTTCTTTTCGAGGTCTGCTTCTGCGCGCTCTGGCTCATGACGAATGCCTAGCCTAATGAGTCTTCTTGAGGCTATAGCCCACACCGCGAACGGTGGCCACCATTGCCTCCGCTCCCGGAAGAGCCTGTCCGAGCTTTTGACGAAGCGTCTGCACGTGAACGTCAACCGTGCGCGTCTCGCCCACATACGTCACACCCCAAACGC
>JAFYTB010000170.1 GCA_017559045.1 Eggerthellaceae bacterium
AAAGGAATTAACATGGCGAATATTCGCATTGGTATTTTGGGATATGGCAACCTCGGACGTGGCGTTGAGCTGGCTTGCCAGGCCAACGAGGACATGGAGCTCGTGGCGGTGTTCACGCGCCGCGATCCTGCTTCGGTGACTACGATCACGGGTGTGCCGAGCTATCACGTGGATGATCTCGAGGGCTTTGTTGGCAAGATCGACGTTCTCGTACGTGGTGGTGGCAGTGCACCCGATCTGCCCGAGCAGACTCCCGCTTATGCTCGTCTGTTCAACGTGGTTGATTCCTTCGATACCCACGCCAACATTCCCGAGCACTTCGCCAAGGTTGACGCTTCCGCCAAGGAAGCTGGCACGGTGGCCGTTATTTCGACCGGCTGGGATCCGGGTCTGTTCTCCATTGCTCGTCTGTATGCATCTGCTGTGCTGCCGCAGGGTGGCGACTACACCTTCTGGGGCCGTGGCGTCTCCCAGGGCCACAGTGATGCGATTCGACGCATTCCCGGTGTTGCCGATGCGCGTCAGTACACTGTTCCGGTGCCGGAGGCTCTTGAGGCCGTACGCGCAGGTCAGAACCCTGTTTTGACCACGCGCGAGAAGCACAAGCGCGACTGCTTCGTGGTTCTGCAGGAAGGTGCCGATGCGGCAGCTATCGAGAAGGCTATCGTTGAGATGCCGAACTACTTCGCCGATTACGACACGACGGTGACGTTCATTTCCGCTGAGGAGATGAAGGCCAACCACGCAGGTCTGCCTCACGGCGGCTCCGTTATCCGTACGGGTAAGACGGGTGTCGAGGGCCAGAATCAGCATGTCGTCGAGTTCAAGCTTGCGCTCGACTCCAATCCCGAGTTCACGGGCAGCGTTTTGGCCGCCTGTGCTCGCGCGGCATATCGTATGGCTGCCGAGGGCTGGGTTGGCTGCAAGACCATTTTCGACATTCCGCCTGCCATGCTTGCCGCCGCTTCTCCCGAGGAGCTGCGCGCCCATATGCTGTAACGCCAGACGTGCTGGCGTTTTGCCGGGCTGCGTCTTGCTCGATGGTGCTGCTGGGTTCATGCCCGACGGCATCTTGCTTGGCGGTGTTTTGCTGCGGAAACGGAGGGCTTGATGGCCTACGGCTTTGATGACGAAAGACTTCGCGCCGATCTTCGAGACTATTACGGCACTGCCATGTTCAATGGCAATCCTATGGCCATGATGGAACTCGAAGAAGTTGAGCGCGCGTCGAGCGATGAGCTTCGACGCATGGCGCCTGCTGCCGGTATTGATCCGAGCCGCTATGATTCGCCGAGTTGGGGCTCTCCGAGTTACGGCGGGGGATCGGGATGGAGCTCGTCCGGTGGATCGGGTTGGGGCTCATCGAGTGGGTCTGGTTCGATCGGCGTGAGCGTCTCCGCGCGTTACGAGCGTATAAGCTCGGAGGCGACGAACTTCTTTGACAGCTGCACTGGCAATGTGGGCCATTCCAGCAAAACCAGCAGTCCGTCCGGATTCTTCGCTAGCTATAGCCAGGCGCTTTACGAGCGTTCGTTGCGTGACGAAGATGGCCACATCGAGGATAATGGCGAGGTTAGTGCGTTTTAATGCAGGGCGTATAGAGGAGGCCTTTCATGACCTTTATGATCAACGAGCAGGCAGATAGAGCACTCAACAGTGCAATGGACGAGCTGGATTCCCAGTTGAGGCGCGCTGAGAGCCGCTTTGAATCTGACGGTCGCTCGCTTGAGATCAAGAGCCAGTACAGCATCTGCAACGACATGTCGGTGCTTGCCGACATTCTCTCCGAGTCCAGGCGTATCACCGATGAGCTGTATGCCAGCTACGAGGCGCTTATTCGTGCAGCTAACAGCATTTGCAAGCCCTTTGCTGATGAGGGCGTTTATCCTTCGACGCTTAACCGTGTCGTTAAGTTCATGAAGCACATCAATTCCGAGTGCTCTACGCTTGGCAGCAACTATTCCGCATCGGTCGACTCGTATTCCCTCGGAAACATTGCCTCTACGCGCTACTCTCCGTCCTCTGAGGCTCGCATGATCGAGACGAATTGGACCCTGCTCCACTCTATGCATCCGCAGGTTGCCGAGGAGAAGCGTCTTGCTGAAGAGCGTGCGGCAAAGCTTCGCGCCGAGCGCGAAGAACAGGCTCGCATCGAGCGCGAGCGTGCCATCGAGGAGTATCCCCAGAAGCTTGCTGCATGGGAGGCCGAGCACGCGCGTGTGACCGCGATTCGCGAGAAGCTTATTCCTGAGGCGCGCGAGAAGGCAAAGAAAAAGCTTCAGGACGAGATGAAGGCGCATTTTGCGAAGTGCGTTGGCGAGCGCGAGAGGGCTATTGCTGAGCAGCGTGCCATCATCGATAGCTGCCAGGCAACTATCAAGTCCGCTAAGTTCTTCGAGTTTGGAAAGAAGATCGAGGCTGGTCAGCGCACCACTCAGGCGAATCAGCGTCTTGCAATCGAGAGCGCTGCCTTGGCTGAGCTGCAGGCACGTGGTCCCGAGAAGGAGTTTGACTACGGCCGCAAACTCGAGAAGGCTCTTTCTCAGGCGCAGTCTGAGGTGGAGAGGGCGAACCCGCTTCCTTCCAAGCCTCAGGATCCCAGCCAGGTTCGCAGCACCAGCTCTTACTCGTCAACTACTGGTCTTACCGCTGTCCAGATAGCGAACAATTCCGTTAAGGACGCCATCTACGAGACGCTTCTCGATACGGGCTCTCTGATGACGATTCCGGAGATTCAGGAGACGTGCCCGGCTTGCTGCGATCTGACCAATCAGCGCATTTCCGCACTGGTGAGGCAGTTGGTTTCGGATGGTCGCGTCGAACGTCTTGAGGATAAGCGCGTGGCCTACTTCAGGGCTGTCGAGGGCTTCTCTTCCTCCAGCTATGAAGATACGTCTTCGTATTCGTCTTCGTACTCTTCTTCGTATAGCTCGTCGTCCAGCTACTCGTCGAGCTCCAGCAGCGTGTCTTCTGCGAATTCGGGCATCAAGGCAGAGATTTATGACTTCCTAAAGGCCGCTGGTCGACCCATGACTATTAGCGAGGTCATGGAGGGCTGCCCCGCTTGTGCTGATTTGTCCAATCAGCGTTGCTCCGCGCTTATTCGCCAGCTTGTGTCTGATGGTGAAGTGCTGCGAACCGAGCAGTACCGCAAGGCATACTTCGAGGCTATCTAAGGCTGCGTCCTTTGGCTTCGTCAGGAAGCCGTCAGGGTTTTGATAAGACGCCCGCATGCGACAGTGAATGAGCGCGTGCGGGCGTTTTTTGCGTTCGTTTACATGAACTGCGAGCACAGTGCGACGAGCACGGGTGCGGCGGCGGAACACACGATTCCGTTGATGACGCCGAGCACGACGGTCTCTTCGTTTGTGCATCGGATGATCATGGGAAGCGTGGTGTCCTCGCTGGTGGCGCCTGCGGGTGCGAGGCACGTGGGGTAGTTCAGGTGTCGGGCAATCCAAGGAATGATGAGGAACGACACCAGCTCGCGCAGGAGGTTTGCCAGAAAGGCGATGCTGCCTACCTGTGCACCAGCGAGATCGGCAAGAACAACGCCAACGAGACTGTACCAGCCCATACCCGACGTGACGGCGGCGGCTTCGCCAAGCGAGAGGCCGCAGAGTGGAGCGCAGATGAGGCCGGATACGAACGAGGCCACAATGATGCCCGCCGGTACTACAAGCAGGCGAACACCGTAATCGCGGATCTTCTGGATGAGACCTTTGGCGCGGCCGACACTGATGCCCACGAAGAACATGAGGGCGTACAGCACGAAATCAGAGTTGGCGATGATGACGTCAATGGGAGCAAGCGCGAGCGGAGAGAGGCCGTAGGCGATACCGACGACAAGCGATCCGATGGCGATCGCAATCATGGCGGCTTCTGAGTTGATACCCGAGTTGGACGAGATGGCTACGTCTGCGGTGGGTTCGCCGCCGTTCTCATGGGAGGCTTCGCTGAAGCTGTTCTGCTTGCCGTTGTCCAGGGCCTCCTGCTTGTGGCGTGCCACGATATCTTTCATGAAAATGCTTGTGAGTGCGTATACCGCAATTATGGAAAGAGCGACGGGGGCTGCGCACAGCAGCACGCTGGAGAAACCGACGTTAGCGAGTTGCCCTATAAGCTCTTCGCGCGCACCGAGGTCGGCGCCCATGCAGAAGATGAGCAAGCCGGTGCTGGCCAGCGTCAGCGCAGAGTTTGCGTTGGCGAGCCGATCGGGGAATATGGTGGCTCCCAGCACGATGCCGAGCGCCATGGCTACGAAGATTTCCACAGAGACCTTTTCACGTAAATTGATGAGAATTGCAAGTTAGGTAGTGTAGCGCGTGATGGGTGTGTCAGATAAGGGACGGAGTTGAGTGACACATTTTGGATGCAAAATGTGTCACTCAACTCCGTCCCTTATCTGACACACGGTAGAATACGGCGCATCCTGACGAAAGGAAGATCATGGCTGCTATCTATACGTCGATTGACCAGCTCATCGGACGCACTCCGTTGCTCGAGCTTACTAATATCGAATCTGATCTGGGTCTTTCCGCCCGTTTGTTGGCGAAACTCGAGGGCTTTAACCCTGCGGGTTCGGTAAAGGATCGCGTCGCACTCGCCATGATTAATGACGCTGAGGCGGCTGGCCGACTGGCTCCGGGTGGTGTCATCATTGAGCCGACTTCGGGTAATACGGGTATCGGTTTGGCTGCCGTGGCGGCTGCTCGCGGTTATCGCCTGATCATCACTATGCCTGATACCATGTCGGTTGAGCGTCGCCTTCTTATGCAGGCCTATGGCGCCGAAGTTGTCCTCACGGATGGTTCGACGGGTATGGCCGGCGCTATCGCCAAGGCCGAGGAGCTTGCTGCCCAGATTCCTGGCTCCATTGTGGCTGGCCAGTTTGTAAATCCTGCCAACCCCCAGGCTCATCGCGAGACGACGGGCCCCGAGATCTTCGAGGATACCGATGGCGAAATCGACATCTTCGTTGCGGGTGTGGGTACGGGTGGTACGATCACGGGCACGGGCGAGTATCTCAAGGACCGCAAGCCTGAGGTGAAAGTTATTGCTGTAGAACCTGCTGGATCCGCCGTTCTTTCGGGTGAAGCTCCTGGCGCTCATGGACTTCAGGGCATTGGCGCGGGCTTTGTGCCTGAGGTGCTCAATGAGACAGCGTTTGATGAGGTTGTCTGCGTGACCGAACAAGAGGCGTACGCCGCAGGTCGTCTTATGGGAGCGCGCGAAGGCTACGTTGTGGGTATTTCCGCAGGTGCAGCGCTCCATGCCGCTATTGAGGTGGCGAAACGTTCCGAGAATGCGGGAAAGACCATCGTGGTGCTGCTTCCCGATATCGGTGATCGTTACCTGTCCACCGCCATGTATGCGGAATAGCTCAGAGGGGGAGGTTTCGCGTGTCGGTTGAGACGATTGCGAATTTGGACGATCCGCGCTTGCGCGTGTTCTCGGCGATGACTGATGCGGAGCTTAAGGATCCTCGTCAGATGCTGGGTCTCGCATTGGCGATCGATGATGCACAGGATCCCGAGCGCTTGGCGTGCGGCCTGTTCGTCGCCGAGTCTCGCAATGTAATCGAGCGTGCGCTTGCGGGTGGATATCAGCCGTTCTGCCTGTTCATTGAAGAATGCTGGTTCGAGCAAAGCAAGACGCTCGTCGAGAGTCTCT
>JAFYTB010000171.1 GCA_017559045.1 Eggerthellaceae bacterium
AACGAAGCGACAGCCGCCAGTTCAATCTTATATCGAAAAGCAAACCTCTCCCTATACGCATATTAGAAATGACGCCACGCTCTGCAAATGTTTGCATGCACCGAATATCCAGCCTATCCTGTGCACCAAGCCCAAACGAAATAACGGTCGCTGGCAGGCAGGGTTTCCGATAACTCTATTTTCGAGCGGCGACATCCTTGGTGGCTGCTTTTGCCACCCCAAAAATCAATGCGTTTCTCCCAGTCGGAACCAGCAATTTGCACACCGCTGGTGAGTCTGGCCTCCACCCCGCACGGCAAAATAACAAGAAAGTTTGATTGACGACACAAAAGGCGCCCAAAAGTAGCGCCTTTCATATGGTCTATCCCTATATAAACGAGGGCTCCACCCCCTATTCGGCAGCTGAATCCATGGCCGCATTCGCAGTTGACCAGCTATCTTGCCGTCGGTTGCTAATCTCCATTCGAACGCCCTTTGCAGTCTCCTAGAGATCGAATATGCCATCCGGCTCCCAATCCAGAGGCGGCGAGCCGTCCTTGCTGGTGAAGGACAGTTCGAAGCGCGTCTGGAAGAGGTGCTCGGAGTTGATGTAGGTTGTCTCGTATTTCTTGTAGGGAATCGCGTGGCGATCGAGAGCTCTGGCTACCCTGCGCACGGCTTCCTCGTCGTAAAAATCGTAGGCGTAGACCTCGATGGTCACGCCGTGCTCGGTGATGCAGTTTTTGAGATCAGCTCCACGGCGCGTGATCTCCTCGTTGTAGACGGCGTAAGTATCGTCGGGAGGGTTGTTGAAGGCGCAAGCTGCGAACGGAAGGCCGATCTCCCTCATCAGGTCAACGACGCGAGACATCTCGGATCGCTCCTTTCACGCGCTTTTCAAACGCAGCCGAGTGGGTCTTGGACGCCTCCGTCAAAAAGCCCGTCCCCTCCCAGCGCCCGCCCTGCCGAAGGGCGTGCCCGTTGTTCAGCAGGTGGGTGAGCCGGTACTCGGGTGCCCGGACATACCACAGCTTCGAATAGGCGTAGGGGGTGTCCCTGCTTACCTTCGAGCTGATGTGGCTGGCGTAGGTTCCGGCGGGCCTCCCGCCTATCGCCTTCCTGGGCGCCGTCTTCCTCGTCTCCTTGACGAGTTCCCTCGTGGTCACGTCGACGGCCTTCCTCACCTCTTTGGCCACGTCCTCGCCGTAGTCGTCGAGGACGCCGATGACCGCCTTCGAGAACTGGTCGGGGTCTATCCGGAGCCCGCTCACGGGCGCTCGCCGTCCTGGTGGTTCTCGCCCACCATCTTCACGGTCACGTGCTGGAGGTTGTAGTCATCGTAGGAGCGGATGCGGTAGAAGCCGCCGTCCCAGGCGATGCGGTAGTCCTGCAGCGAGTGCGCCACCCTCTTGAGCTCGGGGTTGTAGCGCACGACAAACGTAAGCGAGTAGGACGAGCGGGAGGAACCCGCCGTCGTGTACTCATTGGAACCCGTGGTGTTGACGTGCGCGTGCAGACGCTGGAACGCCACCCACTGGCGCGCCTCGCGGTCCTTGTACTGTATCAGTATGGGCTTATCAAAGGTCACCAGAGATCGCTCCCCTCTTCGCGATCTTAAAACGCGATCGATTCCTTAAAGTCTCAGATAGCAAACGGGATCTTGGCGCCCTCGATAGGGAGCGCATTCTTCGGAGCGACCTAGATGGCATAAGAGCGGCCGCCACGTACCTATAACCGAAACAGTCTGTTCGTTGAAGCACGTCAGGTTTACACTTACGACAAGCATGCAACGTGACGCGCATGTGTCATTAAACGGGAGCACGCACCAACGCTCCAAACGAAAGGAGAATCGCATGGCGATCAGGGTGGGTATCAACGGATTCGGCCGTATCGGCCGCTTGGTTTTTCGCTCGATGGCCGGCGATCCCGATATCGAGATCGTTGCCGTTAATGGTTCCGCTAGCTACGAAACCATGGTTCACCTTCTGAAGTACGACACCATGCAGGGTCCCGCATTCGAGACCGCTGAGGTTCGCGAAAATGGCTTCGTCATCGACGGCCATCGCGTCCGCGTCGTCTACGACCGCAACCCCGCAAATCTCCCGTGGGCAGAACTCGGCGTTGACCTGGTTCTCGAGTCCACCGGCTCCTTCACCGACGCAAACGCTGCACGCGCTCACATCGACGCAGGCGCAAAGAAGGTTCTCATCACCGCTCCCGGTAAGAACGAGGACCTCACCGTCGTCATGGGCGTCAATGACCACCTCTACGACAAAGAGAAGCATCACATCGTTTCTAACGCCTCCTGCACCACCAACTGCCTCGCTCCGGTTGCAAAGGTCCTGCTTGACAACTTCGGCATCGAGCGCGGCTATATGAACACCATTCATGCATTCACCGGTGGTCAGAAGCTTCAGGACAAGGTCAACAAGGACCTCCGTCGTGCCCGCGCAGCAAACCTCTCCATGATTCCCACCACCACTGGTGCTGCTCGCGCCGTCGCGCTCGTCCTCCCCGAGCTTAAGGGTAAGCTCGACGGCTTCGCCACCCGCGTTCCCACCCCCGACGGATCCATGGTCAGCCTCACCGCAGTCCTTTCCCGCGAGGTTACCCGCGAGGAAGTCAACTTCGCTATGCGCGCTGCCGCAGAAGGCCCGATGAAGGGCATCCTGCGCTACACCGAGGATCCCATCGTTTCCCGCGACATCGTCGGCGACCCGCACTCCTCCATCTTCGACGCAACCATGACCATGGTCATGAATGGCAAGGGCGACTACAACCGCGGCGACATGATCAATATCGTTGCCTGGTACGACAACGAGTGGGGTTATTCCAACCGCCTCAAGGATGCCGTCAAGATCATGATGTAGATCATCGAGGGCACATAACCCGCAAGCAAATGGGCACCCGGTATTTCGGGTGCCCATTTTTCGTTGAAGCTATGTGAGCGCTTCGCTGGTCTACTCGATTGCCGCCGCTAGATTGCCGTTATTTTGCGGAAACATTCTGCTCGGCCAGGGAAAGAAGCAACCTGGCGCTCTTGCTCAACTGACGCGAATGCATGATTCCGTACCTGATGGAGGAACCGCCCTCGATGGGAGAAACATGCAAATCGGGGTACAGATCCGCCCATAACGCCGGCGCAATGAGCACCTGCCCAGCGATTTCGCACTGAGCAAAGGTCTGAACGCTGTAGTGGAGCACATCCACAAACGACTCAACCCCTGCAGCGATCATTTGGTCACGAAGTTCATCGAACTCTTTAGAAATCCCTCGCTGCTGCATGACGACAACATCGCCGGCAAGATCGGATAAAGCCACCGATTCCGCACCACATAGACGATGATGAGCTGGGAACGCAGCGACGAGCGGCGTGCTGCCCAACTCGAGAAACCCGCATTTACCCCTATAGAACTCCGAAAGATACAAACCCTCGACCATGTCGTATTCGACGCCAAGTCCTTTAAGAGGGCTCCACCCCGCATTGTCAGGTGTCGGGACAGAAACGAGCTCAATGGTCACGTCGGGCATCTCATCAACGAGTCGAGCGCAAAGACCCATGAGGTCGCGACACTTCATAAGCATGTTCGTGCCAATGCGCACCACTTCACCCCGACCGTCTTGGACAATACGAGCCTTTCGAACCGCAGCGTCGGAAAGCCGCATGATCTCAAGAGCGTCGTGGTACAAGCTAGAACCAGCATCAGTAAGCTTGGCGCCCCTTGAGCTACGCTCGAACAAGATCACGCCAAGATGCTCTTCAAGTGCGTTTATCTGCTGGATTAGAGAAGCCGGCGCCAAATAAAGCTCACGGGCAGCCTTGGTAAAGCTGCCCGATTCAGCCGTTTTCACAAACGCATTTAATTGCTTGTTATACATTCTCTCGGCCTCTAGCCAAAGAAATCAGGTTCGCAAAAAACCTACACGCCCGAGACGCTAGACACGCATGCCGAAGTACTCGAGCAGGGCAGCGTTAAGCTCCTCGTCATTAGCGAACTCAACTACCGTCTTCTGGCCATTGTCGCGAATGGTGAGGACGTAATCCTTGAGAGCATAGTGGCCATTCTCGAGACGACGGTTGCAGACGATGAAGTCATGGAAGAGTGTACCCGGCTGGCTAAATGCCGTGCTAAGCGGGCCGAAGTCGATGTCCTCAACCTTAGCAAGGCAAACCTCAAGCTCGGTCTGCTTGCGCTCAGGCACATTGTCATCGAAGAAGTCAAGGCTACAACGGGTGATACGATCGATAGCCCACCACATGCCGTCGATGTTTCGAGGCGTGTACAGCTCGCCGCGGATGTTCTGCTCCTGGCCATCAATAAGCGCAAGTGCGCCGGCAGGCATGGGGCCGCCAAATCCAACATCGAGGGAGTAATCGATGCCGTCGAGCGTCACGAGGAGACCGCGATGGTTGATAGGCATACGACCCTCACGACCACGAACCGCACGAGAAAGAACAGGGCGAGCATCAAAGCCAATCGCAACAAGAAGAAGCTCAAAGGTCTTGTTCAGCTCAAAGCAGTAACCGCCACGGCAACGCACGACGATCTTGTCGTAAAGCGAAGCCTCGTCAAGCGCGGGAGCCTTTCCCGTTGCGTGAATGTCATAGGTTTCAAAGGGAACGCTCTTCTGATGGCAGAAGACGAGCTCATCAAGGGTTTCCTTGCTTACAGAAGGCTCGCCAACAAAGCCGATGCGATCGAGATAAGCCTGAATCTGGTCTTGGGAAAACATAATTGCCCTCCTTGGAAAAAGCTTTCGGACATGCTGTAATTATAGCGTCGTATCTCTTTCTAAACAGGCAAAACGTCTTATGTACCATAGCTATTACAAGCAGAAGCATTCGGATTTGCCTAACACCATTTCACGCTTCCAGTGCTATGGTTAATGTGGAGAGTATTCGTTTATGCCAACAAAAGACAACGAAGGGGTCAGCACCATGGCAAGACTCAGCGACATCCACTTTGGCTTCAAGATCGTCTTTGCCCTCGTTCTCACCAGCTTCGGCCCTTTGTCCCTGGGAATTAGCTGTGCGGGAATTTTCTACACTTCGCTTAGCGCCCACCTTGGAGTCGGAGCCGGAACCCTAGGCTACTACACCTCCATACTTTGGCTGGCTTCCCTGATCTCCCTCCCTATCTTGGGAAAGGTGTTCGAGCGTACCGATTCCCGCATCTGCGTCGGCGGTGCCGTAACGCTGACGGTTCTCGATTTTATTTGGCTCTCTAATGTAAGTGCTGTTTGGCAATTCTTCCTTGCAGCCGCCATCATGGGCGTCAGCGTCACCATGCTTCTGTTTCTCGCTCCGTCCACGCTCATCAACCGTTGGCTCGCGAAGCGTGCGGGATTTTATCTTGGAATCATCATGGCATTCACCGGCGTTGGTGGCGTGGTGTGGAGCGCAGTCGGAGGCATCCTCATCGAGACCATAGGCTGGTCGGCAACGTATCTCGTATTCGCCGCCCTCTCTCTAGCCGTTCTTCCGACGTCGATATTCTTTATTAGCACAAGCCCCGAACAAAAGGGCCTTTTGCCTTGGGCTGCAGAAGCAAGGCCGGACAATCTCGCCAACAGCGCGAACGCCGCATGTGAGGCATCGAGCGCTGAAGAGGCCAACGCTCAACCGAGTGCAAACGAGCTTCCTACATCCGAACAGGGCATGGGCGCTGCAGCAGCTTTCAAAAGCCCCGCCTTCCCCCTGCTTCTCATCATGTGCTTCTCGCTCAACTTCAACATGTACGTCTACTTCATGATTCCGAGCTATATCAGCACGCAGGAAGTCGGCATCTTATTCCCGCTTCTTGGCGCAACAGCCTCCTCCGTCGCAATGGCAGGACAGACCATTTCAAAGATCACGCTTGGCTATATCGGCGACCGATTCCCCTACGCAGGAGCGATCGCTGGCGTCTCGTTGGGTGTTATCGGTGTTGCACTTCTCGCAATGGGAGGAAGCAGCATGGTGATCGTCTATGCCGCAGCGTTCTCCTACGGTTTCTACTATGGAGTCACCAATGTAATGATGCCCATCCTGACCAGGCGATCTTTCGGAAACAAGGATTATGCAACCATTTATTCCCGTGTCTCAATGGCGGCAACCCTTGCCGGCGCTAGCGCAGGATTCGTATGGGGCCCCATTATCAATGCAAGTGGAAGCTACATGCCGGTCTTCGTTGGCGTCGACGTCATGCTGCTTATCACGATCGTGTTGATCGCAATCCTCGCGCGCCAAGACCGAGCAAAGCGCGCAGCATAAAGCGGGGTCACGCAAGCGCGACCCCGAAACCTCATATGGCTATAGGCGACTTAAGACCTGCGATGCTTTGCTTCCTGAGCCATCTGTTCGATGCGTCGTACGCGATGATAGACAGCCGACTTCGACAGGGGCGGATTCGCATGCTCGCCAAGCTCTTTGAGCGATGCGTCGGGATACGTTACGCGAAGACGAATGAAATCCTGCAACGCCGGCGGCAAGTTCTCCATACCGTAATGCTCCAGAACAAGCTTGATTGAGAACAGCTGATCAACGGCGGCATTCGATGCCTTCTGCCTGTTGGCAACCTCCGCATTGACCATGCGGTTCACGTCGTTGCGAACGCTCTTCACAACGCGCTCCTGCTCCATACGCAGCGCCGACTGGTGTCCGCCGGCAAAAGCAAGGAACTCAAGGATCGAGTTGCCGCTCTTCAGGTACACCATGTACGAGCTGCGTCGCTGCATGATGCGCGCATTGATACCGCGCTCATACAAAAGCTCGGACAGGCCCTCAGCCAAGGGCTGAGATTCCACCGTGATCTCAAAATGGAAATCGCTCTTCGGATTTGAGACGAAGCCGCTTCCCAAGAACGCACCACGCAGATACGCGGCGGCGCAGCACTTCTTGCGCACGAGGTCAGGCGCAATGCCCATCTCCAAACCACCGTCGGCAGACAGGATGCCCAGATCAGACAAAGCCTCAGCGAGACCAGGCTGCGCAGGAACCTCAATTAAATAATTCGGCGTTTTATGCAGAACGCTACGACGAACCGTAAGCTCCGTTTTGAGGTTGTACAAGGTATGAAGAAGACGGATGATCAGGCGCGCTACAGGAGGAACATCGGTTGCAACCTCCATGCGATAACGACCAGGACCACTGACGAACAGAGTACCCTCGATGCGCACCAATGCCGACAAAGTTGCCTTCTCGCAATGCGAGCATTCAGGCAAAACGCGAGTCAACTCATCCTTTACTTCTGCCGTGAACGACATAGCTTCACTACTCCTAAAAATGCATCACGCAAAGACTTGGGGGAATGCCAGGTCGGCTGCTCGGCATCCGCAAGGTCTCGAACTATCACAACGGGCCCGCCCGTCTGTATTGCAGCCATGTCATCATACGTCAAGACGATGGGGCGAACACGCTTGGCATGCAGCAAGCCCTCTTCGCTTGACGGCACCGCAAACTCATCCGAAGTCGAAAGATCTCGAAGAACATGCTCGGAGGGAGACGCTACGGGTCGAATGGGCTCAGGTGAATGAACGAGAACGTAATCGATGAGATGAGCCAAACCGTGCGCCTCAAGGGCATCAAAGTGCTCACGCGCAGTAAGACCCCATGTCTCTCCCTGAACATCGGCAACCGAGCAGACAAAGAGAACGCTGCCACGCGACTGAGCTATCGCCTCTACGACACCGGGAACCAGCAGGTTCGGGATGATGGAGGTAAACAGAGAGCCAGGGCCGAGAACGATAAGATCGGCAGACCGAATGGCCTCAAGAGCCGGCTCATAGGGTTCAATAGCTTCCGCCTCCGAAACCAGCTCAACAGTCTCGAGAGCCGTCTTCGACTTGCATGCCGTTGCCTGACCAACAAGAAGCTCTCCATCCCTCGTGCGAGCGCGCAGGGTTACATGATCGAGCGTCGAAGGATACACATGACCTTGGGCATCAAGCAAGCGCTCGCAAATCGCAATAGCTTCAGGAAACGAAGCGCAAGCATCTTCGAGAGCAGCGAGCATAAGGTTTCCAAGAGCGTGATCGCGCGCTACGGCGATACGGCACTTAAAGGCCCTAACAAAGGGGTCGGATTGATTGCGGGCAAACGCGACGAGGCACTTTCGGATATCACCCGGTGCCGTAACGTTCGCCTCTTCACGGAGGGCGCCCGTGGATCCACCGTCATCAGCCATAGCGACAACAGCGCTCGTCTCAAAGCCAAGCGAGAGAAGCGTGCGGATAGACATCGGAGCGCCCGTTCCGCCTCCGATAACCACAGCACGCAGCCCCGCTGCAGGCAATGCGGTGGAATCATCCGCTGCACCCAGCTCAAGCTCAAGAGCAGAAAAAGCGCTCGTAGTCGATGCATCGACCTTGAACGGCTTATCGAATTTCATCTTGCTCGCCACTTCCCTACTTGCCGGGCTTGCCTTCGGCGAGCTTGAGATCACGATGAGCAACGCTCACTCGATAGCCCTTCGACTTCAGGTAGTCACCGGTCGACTCCGCGAGAGCGACGCTTCTGTGCTGACCGCCGGTGCATCCGATAGCGATAGCAAGCTGCTGCTTACCCTCAGACACATAACCAGGCATAACGACATCGAGCAGATCATGCCACTTCTTTTCGAATTCGATCGTTTCGTCACGAAGCATGACGAAATCGCGCACAGGCTCGTCCAAACCCGTCAGAGGACGCAGAGACGTGTCGTAATAGGGATTGGGAAGGAAACGAACGTCGATAACCAGATCGGCATCACGAGGCGCCTTGTGCTTGAAACCGAACGAGACGACAGTCACAACAAGTCCCTGGCGCTCATTGCCAACAGCAAAGTACTCGCGCAGCGTAGCACGAAGCTTTTGGGGCAGCATATCGGTGGTGTTGATAACGTAATCCGCCTCGTCGCGAAGATCCATCAGCAAGCTGCGCTCGCGCTGAATACCCTGAACGATGGTCGTACCCTCGGTGCAAAGAGGATGCTTGCGACGGCTCGACTTATAACGAGAAACGAGCTTTTCATCGTCGGCATCAAGATAGACAACCTTATATCCAACGCCGCTATCTCTCAGCTTATGCAGCTCTTCGATCAAGCTTCCAAAGTGAGAGCCCATACGAGCATCGCAGACTACGGCAAGTCGCCTAGACGCGCCCTCCTCGCTTGAGGCATTGTTGAGCTCAACGAGATGCGGGATCAGGCTCGAAGGAAGATTGTCGACGCAGAAGAAACCAAGATCTTCGAAGACGTGCATGGCCTCAGTGCGACCAGCACCGCTCATTCCAGTTACTATTACGAAATCGGGCATGTTCGAAATCTGCATATCGGACATGAGCGAACTCCTTAATGGTCTAATAGTCTTTGATCCAATGACTTCGGTCGGAAGACCCACGATCCAACAACCCGTGGTCCAGCAGACTACAGGCTAACGATCTTCGTTCTGAGAATTATACTGCTGCAGCACAAGATGAAGCTCTTCCGCCACTTCACTAGGAAGAATACGCGAAGCCTTAATATCCTCCAACGACGCAAGCTTAAGATTCTTGAACGACTTGAAATGCTTAAGGATGGCCTTCTTCCTGACGGGGCCCAATCCAACCACATCATCGAGGATAGAGGCGGTCATTCCCTTGCCTCGAAGCTCTCGATGGAAGGTGATCGCAAAACGATGCGCCTCATCACGAACCTGCTTCACCAAGTAAAGAGAAGACGAGCCACCAGGAAGCACAACCGGACCTTCATCCTGCCACGGAACGAATAGCTCCTCATCGCGCTTAGCCAAACCGCAGATAGGAATATCGCCAACACCAAGCTCCTCGAAGATCGAAAGGGCCGCGCTCAACTGCGGCTTTCCGCCGTCGAGAATAATCAAGTCGGGTTTGCTACCAAACCTCTCGTCTTCCATACGCTCGGGCGCATAACGACGACGCAGTACTTCCTGCATCGAGAGAAAGTCATTTGCCTCATCGAGCTGAGTTCTGATCTTGAACCTGCGGTATTGGTTCTTATCAGGTTTTCCGTTGGTGAATACAACCATAGAGGCAACGGTGTAGCTGCCATGTATGGTCGAAATATCGAAGCACTCGATACGCATAGGCGGGTTGTCGAGGGCAAGAGCGCTCTCCAGCTGGAGAAGAGCATCGTTGATGCGATGGTCATCGTAGTTCGTACGAACCTTGTAGCGCATAAGCGTGTGCTGGGCGTTCGTCTCGGCCATGGCAACAAGCTCGGCCTTCTCGCCTTTGACGGGAGTGCGGAATCGCACCTTGGCACCGTGCGCGCTTGCGAGCTTATCGGTAAGCCATGCTTCCATAGCCTCCTGATCTTCAGGCGCCTCTCGCAAAATCACCTCATGAGGAATAGAGGTACTTGCGTCGTAATAACGCATGAGAAAGTTACGAACAAGATCCTCGTCGGGAACATCAAGGCCATGGTTGAGCACGAATTCATTGCTATTGATAAT
>JAFYTB010000172.1 GCA_017559045.1 Eggerthellaceae bacterium
ATGCCTTTTGCTGCTCTTAAGGGCTATCACGAATTAGCCAAGTCGAAAGAGCGCACTTCTGAGCCTAGGCGTGAAGTCACCGAGGAGATGGCTCTTGCGCTGTCGCAGGTGGTTTCTTCTCTTGAACGAGGTTGTGTTGTCCGCGTCGTGCATTACGAGGGCGATGGCTATACAGAAACGGTCGGCGCTGTGTCTGAGGTAGTTGAGGCGCACCGGATGCTTCGCATCGTGCGCAAGCCGATAGCCTTTGCGGACATATTCTCGATAGAGGTTCTGTAGCGGCGGCTAGAACGAGCGCCTGCCAAGCACCATGGCACGTAACCTTCGCGCGGCATTCTCGTTCATCTTGGGAATGCAGTGGTCAAGGAGTTCGACCATCTTCTCCTGGTCTTCGGGGATCATGCCTTCGAACTTGATGATATCGGTGTCATGCGAGCAGTTCACGTTACACGCGCAGTTGAGGTTGGCAATGAAGGTTTGGATTTCTCGTTGCGCCTCGACTTCTCCGGAGGGCGTCCATTCGCCGCGGTCGATGGCCTCAGCGAGTGGCCATGATTTCGTGGGGGAGAGTGTTGTCACGAGGATGCGGCTTGGGCTTGCTTCACTGTAGGCTTTCGCGGAATCGAGGGCGTTTTGCTGGCCCTTACCGGCCCCAGCCATTCCCGCTAGGTAGAAGAATGTGAATTCAATGCCGGCCTCGTGCAGGCGCTTTCCCTGTTCGGCGATGTCTTGAGCTGTGTGGCCCTTTCGCATGTAGGCGAGCGTTTCGTCGCAGCCGCTTTCGGCGCCGATGGTTATGTTGTTGACCCCGCGTCGAACAAGCGCCAGAAGGTCTTCGTCGCTTTTCCGCGCAACATCGGCGATGCGGCAGAAGCCGCCATAGCTGTTGACGGTGGGGATGCGCTTCTCAACTTCGTCGAAGATGTCAAGCAGGATGCGTGTTGGAAGCGCGTAGGGATTGCCGCCCGTGAGGAAGATGCGGTTGGTAAGAGCGGTTGCCTCGAGCGCCAGGCCTTCGATGTCGGCCACGATCTCGTCCATCGGTACGGGGGAGAAAGGCTCATGGTAGATGCTGCAGAAACGGCATTTGCCATGGGTGCAGCCACGCGCAACGCGAAGCATGGGGGTTCCAAGATCGAATGGCGGTCTGATATGGAGCTTGTCTTTCGCCATGCGGGCCTCTTCCGCTCAGTTGGATGGTCGCCAGCAACCCGAATACGGCGGATTATAGCACCCCTGCTGCTTGCCATTGAAGAGCCTGGTAAAAGCCCTGTTCAGTAGGGAGGTGGTGTTGTCTGGAGAAGCTGATTGTCGAGTAGCTCAAGAAGCGCTGTGGAGATCAAAGAGCCTTTTCGATAATCATTTTTGTCGCATTTTGTGAGTTTCGTCCCGTTTGCCTTGCATCTTTCGGGGGGGGGTCCTTAATCTGAGAGGCATAGATCCCGAGAATGCTGGGCGAGCGCGCCAAGCCCGCAGAGCGGCTTTGACGTGCCCTCTTCGATTTGCCCAGCGTCAGCGAGGAAGGAGACGCTATGAGAATTCCGTCTACGACCATTCGTCTGGGAGCGGTTATTGCCGCAGTGGCCCTGAGCCTCGCGTTCGCCTGCCCGGCGTTCGCGTCCTCGTTCTCCGATGTTCCCGATGATGCCTGGTATGGCGCGAGCAAGGAGGCTTGCGTCGAGTACGTTGCCGAGAAGGGCTTCATGACAGGCTATGCCGGAACCGACCTTTTCGGTCCCGAGGACACTCTCACTCGCGCCCAAGTTGTCACCGCCTTGTACCGCGTGATCACAGGAGACCCCGACGGCCTGACTTCTGATCCCGCCTCCTATGTAGCTTCGGACAAGAGCGGCTTCTCCGATACGAAGGGCGGCATGTACTACACTGCCGCACTCAACTGGGCGGTTTCCGAGGACGTGGCTCGCGGCAGCGCCGGGCGTTTCCGTCCCAACGACCCCGTCACCCGCGAGGAGTTCGTAACCTTCATGGCGCGCTCGGTTGATTACGAGAGGTCCCCGGTCTACGCCCAGGAGAACCCTTTCCCG
>JAFYTB010000173.1 GCA_017559045.1 Eggerthellaceae bacterium
CCGCCAGACAACATAGACCCGGTCTTTAACCCTCCCCATCGTGCACCCAAAATGGGCATTCACGTTGAAGATGGTCCAGCAAGGGCTTTATTGTTGTATAGAGTCCGTTGTTATATATACCACAACTTCATACGCTCTCAGCATGAGCAGAGACGACTTACAGATGCAGCTGGGTTTTCGGATCAAAGATCTGCGCTCTCGCTATGACTACAGTCAGGAGCAGTTCGCCAACCATATCGAGATGGATCGTAGCTATTTTGCCTCCATCGAGGTTGGCCGCCGCAACGTTACGTTGCAGAATCTTGCCAAAATTGCTCGCGGCTTCGACATCACGCTATCCGAATTGCTCGATGGAATTATCACTCCCGACGAGTTTGCCGAACCCCGGGTCGAATACGGCAGCACCAAGCTTCCCTCACGCGCCAAAGTCAACGCATCCGAAAAGTAGCTGCCCGCACAGGCAATACCCCATTCCACAGCCTCACCCCAAAATGCTAATATCAAGCCGACTCAATCACCGTTGTTGAGGAGGGTTTAGCATGACCGCAAACGCAACACTAAACGAAAAGCTGACCGAAACTCCCGCATCCCAGGGGAACGTCACTTCCGAGCTCGAAAGTCCATCAGCATGCAACGTCGCGCTCAATCCATTCGAGCATGCGGATCAGGAAGATAAACATCAAGATCAGTTAAACAACCCGGATGACGCGGATGTTTTCGAACGCCGACGAGAACTCATGCGATCCATGATCGGCATCGCTCCCCATGACATCACCATCGAAGAGGCTCGCGAAGCACATTTTGCACGCAAGGGTATGTAGCGCCGCAATAAAAGGCGTCCTCGCTACGTATGCAATTTCATACGCGTAGCTTCCCGCTACATCACAACAGGGATCTCCATACCCGATGCGTTCACGAAATCGCGCAGATAGGTGTAGTCGTCCTCGACATCGAGTGTGCGAGTATTGGCGTTGGTGGTTTCCTCGTCCATGTCCTTCAGCAGGCGCACATAGGTCTCGTTGCCGTCAGACCATTCGATAGTCGGATACCAGGTCAAGCCCGAAACATCCACGCCGCCTCCTTCTGCGCGCGTGAACTCGCAGGTGAACAGGCCGCTCAGAATGTAGTTCGTCTTCGTCCATCCAGAAACGAAATCGGAAAGGCCGAACACCACGGGAATGGCGTTGCCGGAATCGCCCGTCACATACTTCGTGGGCTGCATGATGTGCGCATGCGTACCCAGCACCAGATCAACGTCAAGATCGGCCAGGAACTTGGCGTACTCAATCTGCTGATCATTGGGCTCGACCACGTATTCAGTACCCCAGTGCATAGCGACAATCACCACATCGGCAACCGTCTGAGCACGCTTGATCTCGGTCTCCATAGCGGTCTTATCGAAACCACACACATAGTACTGATTGGGGAAATTCTCGTAAGAGCCCAGATAGTTGTCACCGTAGCAATACGCAAGGAAGGCGAAAGTCATGCCATCGCGCTCGATCATGTGGACCGTATCGCGATCCTCCTGCGTCGGATAGCTTCCGCCGATCACAAGCTCGGGATACTGCTCCCACACCTTGAAAGACTGCTCGACACCGTACGTGTAATAGTCATACGTGTGGTTGGTACCAAAATTAACCAGGTCAAAACCAGCGTAGCTGAGAGCCTCGGCCGCGGCGTCAGGCGTATTGAAGCTCGGCCATCCAGAGTAGTCATACTCCTCCTCGCCCGCCATGACAGTCTCCTGATTGACGAAGGCGATATCGGCAGCCTGAATAAGCGGCTTGACCTCCTTATACAGAGGACGGAAGTCGTACTCGCCATCGCCCACCGAGCCCGCATTCGCATCCGTGATTGTCAGCAGGTCATCGGTCGCAAGCTGATCGCCTGCAGCAATGAGGGTCACTTTGCCCGCCTGTGCGGAAGATTCACCGCGTCCAACGACGGTGTATTTCACGCCATCAGGAGTGGTGCCGTGAACCACGCCATTAGCATCAACGGCTTCGACAGAACCCTCCGGAATAGAGGCAGAAGGATTGGTCGAAGTTTCAGGCAGAACTTGGCTGTTCGCCGGTTCGCCGCTCTCGTTCGGATCCGAATCAGAAGAGCATGCGCGAACGGCGAGGAACACGACAAGCGCAAGGGCGAGAACGATGGCGATCAGCGCAATCAAGCGCATATTGGGACCCTTGCGTCGATCGCCCGACAACGACAGGGAGCTGCGCTCAGGAGCGGTCGGGCGCACTGAAATGCCCGCAGAGCCAGAGTTCGCAGTTCGAGAGGCCGCGGAACGGGGGTTTGCGGTTCCAGGGGCCGCAGAACGGGAAGCCGCAGAGCGAGGATTTGCGGATCCTGAGACCGCAGAACGAGAAGGCGCGCCCTGGGAACCCGCAGAAGCAGGTCGCGAAGACGAGCCCTGAGAGGCTGCGCGATGGGCGGACGTCGATGCGCGTCCCGCATAATCTGCAGAGCCCGAGCGAGCACGTCGAGCCTCCAAACGAGCGCGAGCCTCGTCTCTGCTCTTGCTCTCCCCCATCGAAACCTCCCTTAAAACAGAAAGCGTGCCGCTCTCGCGTCAAAGCAAAAGCGGCACGCTTCAAAAAACTTACTTGAACTGGCTCGGATGCTTCTCGAAGAAGTCAGTCCTCGGCGGCAGCTCCTTAACACGGTGAGCACCTGCCTCCACCTCGTCGGCAGAGCACAGCTCATCATTGCTCTCGAACGCATAGTTCCAGGTGAAGAAATCAGCGGGCTCGAAGTTCATGAACTCGCAGATCTTCTCGCAGCCCTTCGGCACGACGGGATGCATGAGCAGCGCGGAAACACGCAGCATGAAGAAGGAGTCGAGGAGCACCTGACGACGCATTTCCTCGTTGCCCGTCTTCTCAACCTCGCGGATGCCGTCGGTCCAGTACTTGTTCGCATAACGGATGAACTCATCCATGTGCGACATAACAGCATGGAGCTCAACGCGGTGCATGCGCTCATCGTAGCCGAGCATTGCAGCGCGAACCTTCTCAACAACCTCAGCCGAGGGAGCGCCCAGCGGCATGCAGGTGTCGAAGTTCTTGGCAGCCTCGTAGAAGCAGCTGCGAGCCAGGCGGTTGAAGACATTCGTCAGCAGTGCGCCTTCCTTAAGTGCCGGGTCGGCGTAGCGCGTATCGTTGCGCTTTGCCTCGTCGGGATCGAAGGGCTTCGGCTTGAAGCCGACAGACTTCTGATCCAGACCCAGAGCCAGGAAGTGAGCACGAAGCTGCTCGGGCATGTAGTACTCAAGCAGCTGCTCGCCCGTCGGCGGCTTCACCTTGCCGGAAGACGACGCCTTCTTGTCGCCAAACAGCATGTGGTGGTTTGCCACCAGGGTGGTCTGCAGCAGCGGAGTCTCGGTCTTCTCGCCCGTGAGCAGGTCGCAGGGGCGAAGCGCCTCGAAAAGAGCAGGCTGGGCAACGCCGTAGAAGTACAGGTTGTCCTGGCCGATGAACTGATACACCGTAGCATCCTCGGAGCACCAGAAATCACGCCACGTCTCGCGCGGGAGACCCATCTCGTCGTTGACGGCGATGGTGAAGGAGATCGGTGCCCACAAGCTCTCGGGCCAGCACCAAACGGTCAGGCCCTCGACGTCCTCGAGAACCGGAGCCTTCACGCCCCACTCGATGTTGCCGGTAATGCGGAAAGGCACGAGCGTCTTACCAGTGCGGAAACGCAGGCCAGCATTAGCGAGCACAGGACGTGCGGCATCGCGCTCGTCGATGGTCGCAAACTCGATCTCGAAGCTCTGCTTGCCCTTCTCGGCAGGACGATAGCTGTGCGGCGGCAGGCTGTCTGCCATGGCCAGATAATCGTCGTAGAGCTCGTTCTTGATGAAGATGATGGGCGGTGCCAAGAACTCCTTGAGGGTCTGCGGAACAACCGCACGTACCTCGGGGTCAGCCTCGAGTGCCTCCACATGACCGCGCAGATACTCGGCAAATGCAGGCAG
>JAFYTB010000174.1 GCA_017559045.1 Eggerthellaceae bacterium
CGCGGCTCGGTGGTGCGCACAAAGTCGGTGTAGGTGATGTTGAGCATCTCCCAAGCATCGCGGAAGGCGGGCTCCATGGAGTCACACCATTCCTGCGGAGACATGCCCTTACCGGCGGCGGTGTCGGCAACCTTCTGGCCGTGCTCGTCCATGCCGGTGATGAATGCGACGTCATAGCCGTTCATGCGCTGATAGCGGGCAACCGTATCGGCAGCGACGGTGGTATAGGCCGTACCAAGGTGCGGCGCAGCATTGACGTAATAGATAGGAGTAGTGAACGAATAAGTTCCCTTACACATGAGCAACGCTCTCTTTCCGGGGCCGGACGGCAAATGCAACCGCTGCCCCAAACGCGGACGCGCACGCCCCCTGGCATGCGCAATGACTTAACGCAAAACCACCCCTCGGATGGTTTTTACAGCGCCGATTATTATAAACGTTATAGCTTGTGTTTGAGGAACAGGAGCGTCTCTCGGACGACGCTACACGATCTTCTTTCCCAAGGCGGCCGCCAGCACGCGCAGCTCTTCGACAAGCTGGGTGAACTGGGCAAGCGTAAGCTGCTGCGGACCATCGGAAAGCGCCGCAGGCGGGTTGGGATGAACCTCGATCATGAGGGCGTCAGCGCCCACCGCAACAGCGGCCTTCGCCAACGACGGAACGAGGTCGCGCTGTCCAGCGGGATGCGAAACATCAACGCATACGGGAAGAAGCGACTGCTTGTGAACCACCGGCACCGCTGCAATATCAAGCGTGAAACGCGTCGCGGTCTCGAAGGTGCGGATGCCGCGCTCACACAGAACAACGTTGTCGTTGCCGTACTGAGTGATGTAGTTCGCCGCAGCCAGCCATTCGGCAATGGTTCCCGCAAAGCCGCGCTTGTACAAGACCGTCTTCTTGCTTTCGGCCGTCACCTGGCCGACCTTCGACAGCAAGCTGAAGTTCTGGAAGTTCCTGGCACCAATCTGAAGGCCATCGACATACGAGTGGACCATCTCGCAATGATCGGAGCACATGACCTCGGTAAGCGTACGAAGGCCATGCTTCTCGCCCACGCTGTTCATGATCTTCAAGGCCTCTTCGCCCAAACCCTGGAAGGAATGGGGATTCGTGCGCGGCTTGAAAGCTCCGCCTCGAATCCACGTAAGACCGAGGCCGGCGATGCATTCAGCCACTTCCTCGAACTGCTCGAGCGACTCCACAGAGCACGGCCCAGCATAAATGACGATCTCATCGGAGCGAGCTCCGAGATCGGGAATAGCAGGGATGCTTACAGCGCTCATGCGGACGGGATCTCCTTCATAACCTTCAGGATGGCGGAATAGATTTCGCGCAAGTTCTCGTTGTAGAGAGGTCCTTCATTAATAGATGCAAGTCGTCTGAAGATCTCTTCCTCGCGCTTCGGATCATACAAACCCATACGGGCCTCAGGCTTGAGGCCGCGAATAGCCAGGGAATGACCAGCGCGCTTGTTGAGCAGCTGGACGATTTCCTGATCGATGGCATCGATCTGCTCGCGGTGCTTTTCGATTTCCGCAAAGGTGCTGTGATCTTCCGACATCGCGTCTTCCTTTCGTGGCTTGCAGGCTGCGGCTGATGTGGCCGCAGTTCCGCCTAAGGCCTAAGTCCTTCAGGCAGACACTCCGCAAGGCGCTTGCACATACCTGACATGATAGCACTGCCCTCAACGGGCACGTGCGCTACATCAAGCCAGCTGCCTTCACGCCAAAGTAAGCCAGAACAACAAGGCCAACGACAATGCGGTACCAACCGAAGGCCGTGAAGTCGTTCTTCTTGATGTAGCCCATGAGGAACTTGATGGAAATGACCGACACCACGAATGCGGTCGCAATGCCAACCACAAGCACGGCAATCTCCGTAGCGCTCATGACGAGGCCGAGCTCGGCAATGTACTTGATGGTCTTGAGCACGCCCCAGCCAAACATCACGGGAATGGCCAAGAAGAAGGTGAACTCGGTTGCCGCGGTGCGCGAGCACCCGCATAGCATGCCGCCGATGATGGTAGAGCCGGAACGGGAGGTGCCGGGAATGATGGCCAGCATCTGGAAGCAGCCGATCTTGAGAGCCGTCTTCCAATCGATATCGTCAACCGTGCGCACGCGGAAGAGAGAATCCTCGTCGAAGTCATCGCCCTGCGCATTACCCTGCACGCCCTCGGCCAAACGCATGCGAGCCGCAGCAACACGAGCGCGATTACGACGCTCGAGCACGATGAAAACCACACCGTAGACTATCAGCGCAATCGCAACCGTCCAAGCGTTGTAAAAATGCTCGTTGAAGAAATCGTCGAGGGTGAGGCCAATAGCAGCTGCAGGAATGCAGCCAATAACAACCATCCCCCAAAGACGCCACGTGCTTCGGCGCTCGACATCGGTCTTCTTCGACGAGAAGGGATTCAGCTTGTGGAAGTACAGGATGAGAACGGCCATGATGGCGCCCAGCTGAATAACCACGAGGAACAGCTCGAGGAAGGTGCTGCTCACATCGAGCTTCACGAACTCGTCGACCAGAATCATGTGACCCGTCGAAGAGATGGGCAGCCACTCGGTGACGCCTTCGACCACACCAATGAGGATGGCCTTCAGAATCTCAATGAACATATCCAAAATAAAGCTCCTTAAGGGCAGCGCGTACAGCAAAACACCTATCATCAGCAGGGCTTTTAGACTGCTCCCCTGCCATTTCAGTTTTTAAGCCGAAGAATCGTATCACGGCACCATAAAAATAGGTCCATCTTCAGCAAAAGCACAATTCCTCGTCAATGCGTCGGGGTGTGTCACTTCGGGGACGGAGTTAGCTGACACATTTTGCGATCGTAAAATGTGTCAGCTAAC
>JAFYTB010000175.1 GCA_017559045.1 Eggerthellaceae bacterium
CGCAGCCATCTGGGGGAACGACAGAGCCACTTCGAAGCGTACCTTGGCTCCCTCCACACTCGAAACGGCTTTCGAAACCTCGAGAGCATTCAGCTGCCTCGTGATCAAACCGTGGCGGACAAACTCAGACAGGCCAGAAAGCGGCCCGAAGACGGAAGAAACACCTTCGGAGTGCAGAGACCAATCGGTAGAGAGCTTGAAGCCGGTCTGGGCCTTGGCGGATCGCCTTCCCAGATAACGAACGGCGGGCATGAGTTCGTACTGACCGATCATGAGCGCTTCGATGACAGCCCTCTCGGTGAACTTGACCTTTTCCGCAACGCAGTAATCCCAATGGTCTGCCAGGACATCTTTGAGCTCACCCATGCGCGGCAGCTCCTCATCCCAGCTACGCTGGTCCATCGCCGTCGTAAGCATGCGATAAACGGGATGCTCGAGGATCTTCTTGTACAGATAGGGATATGCCTCTCCGCGGAGATTCTTCTCGTCGATGAAATCGAGCATCCACTTGATGCCACGAAGACGACCGTCGAAGGTCTTCACCTCGGGCTGGAACTGGGAAGAAGAGATGTTTCCAACCTCCCACTGCATGTACCAGACATAGGTGTAATCGTTTGCAAACGAGACGGTGTTCGCGTAGTACATGATCTCCTCATTGAAGAGGAAGTCCTCGGAAAGGGTGTTCTTGAAACGGACACCGCTCTCCAGGATCAGATCGCGACGATACAGGCGCCTCAAATGCATATCAGCCGTAAATGCCTCCGCAAAGCGAGGGCCACGGGGAACGCAAGGATTGTTGCGCGCAGCATAGGAGGGAGAAACCTCCTCACGGCCATCGGGCCAACGGAAGGTCTGGCGAACGACCAGAACGTCGCTTCCCCACTCACGAGCATGGGTCAGCATGCGCTCGCACGCCTCCGGCAGCATGATGTCATCGGCATCTTGGAAGAAGATGAACTCTCCCAGAGCCTCGTCGATTCCGCGATTTCGCGGATAGCTCGCATAACCCGACGGGGGCTGGTGGAACGTCCTGACGAAAGATGGGTACTTCTCTGCGTACTCATCGCAAATATGCTCGCAACCATCGCTGGAGCCGTCGTCAACCAGAACGATCTCATATCGGGAATGATCGAGCGTCTGGTTAACCAGAGACTCCATACAAGGGCGGAATCTATCGCCCGCGTTGAAGACCGGGACAACGATGCTTATCTCTGGCCTGGTGGTCATATTGCTCATACCTCAGTTTCCCAAATGAATCGAATGGATCGTGATCTTGCATTATATCGCCGCCGCGCGCGTCAGCGTTGCGCTTGTAGCAGAGCGGCGTACTTCAATTACTCGAGGATATCCCTCATTACCACGGTGAACATCTTCGCCGCAGCGCTTCTCCAGGTCTTGCCCGCAGGATTCATGGAGAAGGTGCCGTTGCCATTGTCAACGCCACCGATGACGCCGTTGTTGACAGCCCAGTACACGCCATCCTTCGCCCAGCTGGCGATCTGGTTCATGCCCTTGATGCCCTCGGCCTTAGCCGGGTCGAGCTGAGTTGCGGGAACAAGGCCATCATTGACGTAGCGAGCGAGCATCAGGCAGAGCTCCTGACGAGCGATGGAGTCGTCGGGGCGCACGGTTGCGAAGCTGGTCTCCGCATCGCCCGTAAGCACGCCTGCGTCTTTCGCCCAGTTGACCGCAGCAGTGTAATACTGGCCCGCCTCCATGTCCTCGAAAGCGCATTCCTCAGCATAGGCAGCAGGATCAGTCGTGGAGCCATACAGCTCGACAAGCGAAGGCTCATCAGCGCATGCTGCGCGATAGAGAATGACGGCCACCTGTCCGCGCGTGATGTTGTCGTAGGGGCCGAACCAGCCATTGGTGGCATAGCCGCCCATGAGGCCCGCCTCAGTCACATAGTCAAGCCAACCGTCGGCAATGTACCAAACCTTATCGGGACCCCCAGCGTTAATCGCCTCACTTCTGACATCGGGGAACGTACGCCAAATATCGAGGTCATATCCGACCTCGTACAGCGGAAGCACCCAGGTCAGATCCTTGTCGAAGAAATAAGCCGGGTCGGTTGCCATGTGCTTATACTGAGCGGGAGTCGACACGTACACAGCGCTGTTTTCAGCCATGCCGTAGAAGGCATACTGGCCGTACATCCAAACAGACTCAGGGATGGAAATAGACCCCAGAGCCGAGCAATCCTGAAAAGCGGAACCTCCAATATGCTCCAGGACAGTACCCGAAATGACCACGTTCTGCAGGCTGGAGCATTCCTTGAATGCCGCATAGCCTATGGACGTAAGCGTGTCGGGAAGGCTGACCTCCTCAAGCTGCACGTTACCGAAAAACGCCTTGGAGCCCAATGCGGCAACAGGATATCCACCCAGTTTCGAAGGAACTACGACCGATGCTTCCTGACCAAGGTATTCAGTGACGGTAGCCTTGCCACCCGAAACCGTATAGCGGTAGTCTCCCTCGGAGTAATCAGCCCACGCCTTGCACGGGAACAGGAGCGCGATCAGCACCAACGCAGCAACCACCCATGCAACCAAAGGCTTTCTGATTCCCTCTATCACGCGACCTCTCTTTCGGAACGCTATCTCAAATCGACTCGGCCAGAACAACTGACTCCATCGTGTTCGTGATCCAAACTTCAACCAACCGACTCTCGCAGTTCAGCATCGTCGCGAAACCGAACTCACCAAACATTAGGAGTAGACAACCACCTTGCTATTTTTGCTGATGTTGTCGTAAATCCATTTCGCATCGTTAATGTTGAGGCGCACGCAGCCATGGGAAAGGTTCTGACCCAGACGGCCATCCTGAATAGCCGTCTTGCTGTAGGGGTAATACAGCACCGAGTGGAACAGGTAGTCGCCGTAGAACTGCGTCCAATACCAGCAGGTATAGCCCTCGTCTTCGCCGAAGTGCAGGCCTCGGTAGCCAATCGTGAACGTACCCTTCACCGTCGGAGTGGCGGGAGCGCCCGTCGAGCAATTCATGAAGCGATGCAGCTCCCAAGAGCCCTGCTCACCGGTAAACACCGCCGTCTTGTTGTTCGTGCAGTCAACCAGAATCAGCCACTTTGTCTTGCTGTCGTAGGACTGGGCCTTGGCCGTCATCACCCCCTCGAGACTATCACTCGAGGCTTTCACCGCCGACCAAGGACCGAAATGGGTTTTTTCCGAAACCGTCTTAAAGGCGCGCACCTTGAAGAAGTAGGTTCCATCGGCTTTCAGGTTGGCGACCTTCGTCGAAGTCGAGCTTGCGCCGTGGATCGTGAGGGTCGCATAGCTACCGAAAGACGGGTCGGTAGAATAAATAAGCTGATAGCCCGACGCTCCGGTGTTCTCGTTCCAAGAAACCGTACGCTCCGCGCCGCCAATCGAGGCCTTGGTGATAGCCGTGCTGACGCAATAGCGGTAAGCGTAGGTGTAAGCGCCAATATATGCGCGTCCGGAAACCTTCACCACGGGAGCCACGCCAACCTGCTGCTCCTTGCCGGAGGAAAGGCCCACAACCGTGCGCACATTGGATTCAGAAAGCTGAGCACTCCAGTTTCCCGACGTTCCCTGGCGATGAACGATACGGTAGTTCATGACTCCAACAGGAGCCTCAGCCGTATGGCTGGTTACCACGAGCTTCCTGGAAGCGTAGCTGAGTGCAGTAGACAGTCCAACGGTCTCGCAATAGCGATAATCACCCGCCGACCAAGCACCCTCATATTTCACGTCATCGAAAATCACATACGGACGCACCTTGAAACCAGCCATGGCGCCCTGCTCCAGGAGGAAGCTCATGGAAGTCGACTCGCCAGCATCCACCATCTTCCACGACTCGCCATAACGCTGAATAGTGAAATCGTAGCCAGAAGCATCCGCCACCGACTCGGCAGTCACTTTGACAGCATGGGAGTTATTCAGATTCGTGGCAACGGTCGTCGTAGCCGTCAGACGGAAGATCGATCGATACTCGCCGCCCTGCACATACACGCGCACCTCGTAGGGAGCGTTCTCCTCAAGATCCGCAATGGTGTACGACAGCTCCGTAGTGGTAGTGGTGTTCCACTCTTCGGCTCCAGCAACGCGCCAGCATACCTCGTACGTGACACCAGGCGTCTGGGCTGCGCCCCACACGAGATCCAGGCTCCCCTCTTCGACGTGCATCGTAGAGGAAAGAGAGGACGGCTTATCGTTCGGGGGAACCGGGGTTGCGATAGGGTCTTCTGCGCCCTCAGAGCCTTCGCCCTCGGCGCCGGGAAGCGCACCCTCTTGCTCGGCGGTACCTTCCGCACCACCCTCGACGACAGCAGATTCCTGCTGGGCACCCGTCGATCCCTCATCGAGCGCAAACACCGAGGCAGGCTGGATAGTCAGCAAAAGGCAGGCCGCCGCCACGATCAAAGCAAAGCAAAAACCCGCTGTAACTTTCTTAAGAGCTATCATCATCGAACCTCTTCCCATGGCCTTACGCCGCAAGTTTCGCCGAAGCACCGCGGATAGCATCGAAGAACTTCTGCGGCCACTTCAGCACGGCAAGGCCAATCGCAAGCAAAACGCTGAACGCAACCAAGACAAACAGACCCGCGACTTCGGGCATCGCGGCGTAAACCGCCTTCGAAAAACCAAGGTTGTTGAGCGCGTAGTAAACGAACGGATGGAAGAAATAAACCTGGAGCGAGCACAGGCCGGCACGGGTAACCAGACCGAGCTTGCGCCTCGGAACCAGAAGCATCACGCAGGCCGAGGCCACGACAACCACCAAGTAGTAGGCAAGCCTGAATCCGCCCATCAGCCACCAGCTGATGTTCATGCCCGACGAAGAAAGAATGGTGCCGTAGGAATTACGCGCGGTGAACAGCTTCTTCAGGAAGACCAGACCATCACTGCCCAGCGTGAACAGCATCGCGAAAAGGGCGATCAGAACGAGCGCCGCCGCGATGCGAGCGGCAACCAGCACACCCTTCTCCTGCAGGCGGGCGAGCAGTCCCTCGATAGAGGAAGAATTGATGTAATAGCCCATCAGGAAGAACGGCAGGTACACGCAGATACGAGCAGCCGTCAGGAAGTCGCCCGGGTTGTGATATCCAGTCATAACCGCAATCACGATAGATCCCGCCAAGGCCACGGAAGGCTTCAGGCGAGAGAAGAACGGCACGGCTATCACGAATGCAGCCAGGGCCATGAGGTACCACGAAATGGAGCCGCCACCCATGGTGAGCAAGGAGTAGCTCTTGAAGGTGCCGAGGAACAAGCGCTCCACTTGCAGACCCGAATACAGAAGGAAGCACAGCGCAAGGTAGTACAAGGGCACGTCGATGCGGTACTTTCCATCACGGAACACACTCTTGCAGAACAAGCCGGAAGCGAAGATGAACAAGGGCATGTGGAACAGATAGATGAAGTCAACCACACGCGCAGTCAACAGGTTGCTCGACGTTGCAACAGGCTCCAAGATATGCCCGACCACCACCAGGACGATGAGCACACCCTTTACGTTATCGAAATATGCAAGTCTCTCTTTGGCCACAATAACCTCTATTCCGCCATACGTCCGCCACCGACGCCCTCGTCGTCACTCCACAGCAATAGATCATGACCGGCGCGCTGATGCGGATAAGGCCACACGAGGAAGTCGCCGTACTGCATGCGGAGGAAAACCTCGGGACGAGCGGGAAGGTTCACCGTAATGCCGTCAAACTCGACGCGCTGGAACGGAAGAAGATCCCCCTCAACCTTAGCCATGGTGTACGAAGGAATGAAGCTTGCCACATAGCGATACTTCTTCTCGGCGGCAACGGCATTGTGCTTCGTCGCCACACGATCGTAAGCCTGCTGAGTAGCCTGAAGCGATCTGTCCCAGCTGCGCTTCGCAAGTGCGCGGCCAACCTTCTGGGCGATCCACCAATCAAGGTCGCGACGCGTCTCGGTGCTCTCCTGGAAGTACTCCGGATACTGGCGATTAACCACTGCGTGGTGCGCACGAGCAGCACGCTTTGCTGCATCAGCCTGCTTTTCCTGGCCGCCACGACCATTAGGCACATAGTCGAACGGGAAGACATCGACACAAATACCCTTATGGAAATCGCGATGCTGGTTGTACTCCGTGATGTACTCGGTGCCGTTCATGCGCACCTTCGAGAACAGGTACGGAATGTTCGGATCGCTTTCACGGGTCTGCACGAAGAAGCGCTCGTTGTCGATAACTTCAGCAGCCTTCTCCTTGAAGATCTCGTAATCGTCGCGCAGCATACCCACGTCGATGTCGTCATCCCACGGAATGAAGCCGCCATGGCGCACATGACCCAGCATGGTTCCACCGCAGCAGAAATAGCCGATACCAAGCACCTCGCACACGCGATCGATCTCAGCGACGATGTCGAGCGCGTTCTCCTGAAGACGACGCAGCTCAGGGGTGGTCTCAGTTACAGGCTCGGTCGCCCACACATCGGGACGATCAGGGCAGCGAACCATGATGCCGCAGAACGGCTTACGGGTACAATCGCCGAGATCGGACGCATAGACCGTCTTCGAACGAGAGCCCATCACGCGGCAGACGCATTCGGTACCGCGGCCCTCATAGCGCTGAGCCTTGCTGCGCAGAATCTTGGAGACCAAACGCAGGGGAATCAGCGAATAGAGCAGCGCCTGGGGATAGCTGAGCGATCGGATGCGCTCGAGGACGGCCTCAGGCTCAAGATCGGGATCAAAGCGACCGAAGACAATTTCACGAGCCTTCGTGACATTGCCGAACAGCGTGTTGCGACGCTTCATCTGGCGATAGAACTTCTTGCGCATGAAGAAGTCATCGGGAACCTCGTCGAAAATGGAAATCTCAACATACGGAGACACCTCAATAGGCAGAGACGCCCCGTCGAAAACAGGGTCGCCCTCAAAGCGCACCGGCTGGGGCTTGCGCACGCGCAGTCTCGGGAAGCGACGAAGGGCGCTGCCGTTAAGATCGTCGAACTCGTCAAGAGCCCAGAAGCCGAAGGGGTCCTTGCCAGCCTCGGCCTGCGTGGCCTGATAAGCACGGGCAAACTTTTTGTAGTCAACACGCATCATGCCGATTTCGACAGTGCACGCACCCGGCAAAAAGCCCTCGTACGCAACAATGCCCTTAAGCGTGTTGGCCATAGCAAAATACTTGACGCCCAGCGTCTCGCAGTATTCGTCGAACTCCTTCATCACGCGCACAAGTGCCTTGCGCTTCGCGTCAATAACACAAGCCTCGCGCCAGTTCTCAAACGACTGAATATTGGACCACGATGAACCCATCACCTCGTCGATCAGCTTCTGCTCGGCGTCGGTTCTCATCGTTTCGATATGAGCCACAAATTCCCGCTTTCTCAATGGACCAGTTACGGTTATCTTTCGCGCGATCGCCTGCTCGGAGCATTCCCTCCCGCACGCAATCGAACGCAACTCTTTTTTGACATAACCTTTTTATTATAGCGACGTCTGCAATAGATAGAAATGGCGGGCATGGTAGATAGGGGATGGGGGCGTGTCACTTTAGGGACAGATGGGCTCGTAGCTACTGTCACATTTTCGCGAAAATGTGACAGTAGC
>JAFYTB010000176.1 GCA_017559045.1 Eggerthellaceae bacterium
ACTGTCACATTTTCACGAAAATGTGACAGTAGCTACGAGCCCACCCGTCACCCATCTCCGTCCCTCATCCGTCACATCCGGGGAGCCGAGAGCATAACGCTCGCACGGAAAATGTTGCCCTCTAGTGGAGCAGCCTCAAAGCTGCCGTTATGGCGTTGGGCAAGCCCTTCAAGAATCTCCAATCCCCATCCATGCTTATTCATCATAGAGAGGCCTCTGTCTTTGCGCTTAAGATCGCCGCCGTCCCACGTGTTCTCCGTCACCACAACCAACATACCGGCAGCGTATTTCGTCTTCAGGGAGATCCTCCGCTCCCCCTCGACCTGCAGACATGCGTTTATCGAGTTATCCAGTATGTTGGACAACACCGCGCACAGCTCGACGTCCGAAATGGCGACATCGGAGGGAATGAAGACATCATGAGTGAACTCAATGTCGTAGCCCTCGCAGACGTGAGCTTTAAGTGAAATGATTGCGTTGGCCACTTCGTGCTCACAATAAGAGCTCGACGCGGAAGGCCTCAGGCGAACCCTTCCCTCAAGGGCGGAAAGAACGGCAGCGCCCTCTCCTCGAGCGAGCATACCGTCAAGCATTTCGATTTCCTTGACCATGCCAGCGCGGACTCTGCCAGCCTGCTCAAGCTCAGCAGCCATTCTTTTATTCTGCAGTGCCCAAGCAGCACTCTGCTCTTCAAGGTAGCGCGACCTGTCGAGCAAGAGATTTCGACGAGACACCTGGCGAAGGCCCCCCATCAAAACCAAGTCGGAAACAACGCACATAATCACAGCGCCGAGAATGCTTATCGCATACTGCGGAGTAACGCCAAACATGACCATAAACGCAAGCAAAACGAACAAGAGAAGCACCTGGCTGAAAACGAGCACGACACGAGAGGCCGTGAGCCACAGCCTGACGTCCTTCAATCGCATCGGCTCAAGTTCGCCAACTTCAGCCTCAGGCACCCTCGAGTCTTTCGCTTCCATGGCAAAGGAATCAATCTTTGAAAGATCGATTCCCTCGTCTTTTTCATGACGAACATACTCCGCCAGATCTTCGAGGCAAAGCCGAGCGCGCTCAAGTTCTCCTTGGCGCACGAGCATTAAAGCGGTATTGGTGTGATTGGCGAAATCATGCCTCAAATGTGCGATTTGAGTCACCAGCACTTTGATTTCCTGATAACGCTCAAGACACTGATCGACCTCGAGCTTCAACATTTCCGCACGTTGATTCACCAAGAGCGTCTCGTTGAAGCGCAGCATCAATACGAAAAGAACGGCATCTGCGATCAGGCAAAGCGCAAACGCAAGCAGAAGGAAGGATGCCAGGTCGCTCGGAATATGGCCGAGCGTATCCAAGCCAAGAACCACCAGGCAAAGCAAAACACATTGCGCGACCAAAAAGCCCGCGCAAATCAAAATGCCCTCGTCCGATCTCACTTTGCTTATATGGCGATCGGCAAAAACCACTCCTGCAAACATGCCGATAATTGCCAGCACATTGAGCGCACGAAGGACGACAATCTCGTTGAAGTAGTAGAGATACGCCTGTGCAGAGGTGGGATCATAGCTGGTGACTTGAACCCACAGCAACATCGGCAGAATTTCGCTCAACATAATGACGGCAACGAAGATTGCCGCGAGGAACGCCTTGCGCAACGGTCGATCACTCGAGAAGAGAACCTGAGGGCCCACCATCAATAAGAGACCGGCAATCATTTTCGCCGCAGCGAGATCAAGATAGGAAACCGGCAGCCAAGCCACGCAGCACAAAACGAAGAGCAGCGCAAAGCGCCCCTTCTTCTCGATGTCGAAGAGGACAAGAGCCGCAATGAAATACGCCACCTGACTGGGAGCGTAAGAAGCAATATGGAAAAGTAAGGTACTCGCTTCGCCCACGGTTTCGCCGATCCTTTAGTCCGAATCAGTCAACCGGACTAAAGGCGGTCGCGCAGGTAGGCCATGAACGCAGCGCGTGCTGCACGGCTTCGTTTTTGACTTACGGGAATAGTGGCGCCCGAAGCCAAATCAATGGCATCGCTGCGCATCTCGACGATCTTCTCCATGTTAACGAGGAAGCTCTTATGACACTGGATGAAGCCATCGGGCAGGTTTGCCGCAAGACCACTCAAAGACTCATAGGCCTCGATTGAACCCTCATCGGTAAAGATGTGGACCTTGCGTCGGTCGCTTTCGATGTATTCGATCTTCGAGGGAACGACACGAACGATACGTCCGCCAGATTTCACGCCAAACGGTCTCAGGGCACGTGCCTTGATGTTTCCCACAGCCTTCGCCAGAGCGTCTTCGAAATCATCCGCAATGATGGGCTTGATCAGGCAGTAGATATGATCGGTACGGTAGATACGCCTGCACTGGTCAACATGACCAGTAACGTAAATAAGCTGAACTCCCGGATAATCGGAAAGAAGCCTCTGAGCAGCGTCGATGCCATCACGACAGCCCTCGCAAAGGGCATGCTCCTCAAACGCAATGTCCATGAAGACAATATGCGGAATGTAGCCCTTCGCCAAGCGCTGACGCATGTCGGCAAGGCTCGTACACACTTCGACCTCGAACTGACCATCCACTTGAGATCGCTTCAGCAGATCCTCAATTACGCGAACCTGGTCAAGCTCATCGTCTACTATCAAAACACTGTAATCGCCCATAATCCCAACCTTCCAACTAGCCCAAAAGTCAGGTTATGCACCGATATTGTACCGATTAATTGCCTGCAAGATACAACGTCACGTTTCGATGTAACAACTAACAATTTCTATGATACTTTTGACATCTTCGCGTACCGTTTGCGGCTCATGAAAAGACGGGTATCATTACTTGTTAATACATTGGACGCACGAATGAGGACCCATGAACTTCCACAACGCCAGCTTCAAAGCCGCCTACGGAACATCTTCCCAGCTCCCCGCATCTGAAAACCCCGAGATCTCCTTCGCGGGCCGTTCCAACGTGGGAAAATCCTCGCTTCTCAACAAGCTGATGTATCGCAAGAGCCTCGCAAAGGTTTCCCAGACTCCTGGCAAGACGGCCACCATCAACTTCTACGATGTCGACGGCTATGATTTCGTCGATCTCCCCGGCTACGGTTATGCAAAGGTGGCTAAATCCGAGAAGGGTCGCTGGTCCGACCTTATCGAGGGCTACTTTAATCAGGATCGCAACTTCGCGCTCGTCGTGTCCCTCATCGATATTCGCCATGACCCCAGCGCACTCGACATCCACATGGTCAACTTCCTGCTCGAGGCCGACCTGCCCTTCGCTATCGCCCTCACCAAGGCCGACAAGCTCTCCAAGCAGCAGATCGCCAAACAGCGCGCAGCCATCCGCAAGGCCCTGGCCATCCCGCGCGATCGCGAAGTGCCCATGATCGTCACCTCCTCCGAAAGCGGCACCGGCATCGACGAGCTGCGCACCCTCATTGCGCGCTACGCCATGAACGCATAGCCACAAAACCGCCCATATTTGTCGAAACGGCAGCCCACGTCCATAGACCTACCCGCGAGAGCCTATACTCTCTCTGCAAGCTTGCTTGATTCTAACGGAGGTTAACGTGGGCGGCTTTTTTGGAGCAACTTCTCATCGCGATGTTGTCTTGGACGTGTTTTTCGGCGTCGACTATCATTCCCACCTCGGAACTCGACGTGCGGGCATGATCTTCAAAGATCAGAACGAAACCGGCTTCCAGAGGCAGATTCACTCCATCGAGAGCACCCCTTTCCGCACCAAGTTCGAGGGTGACCTGAACAACTTCCACGGAACCGCGGGCATCGGCTGCATCAGTGACACCGACCCGCAGCCTCTGCTCATTCGCTCCCACCTGGGAACCTTCGCCATCACCACCATCGGCGCCATCGGCAATGCTGAAGAGCTGGTCGAAAACTACTTTGACGGTCACACCCAGTTCAATGCCATGGGTTCTGGAAAGGTCAACTTCACCGAGCTCGTCGCTGCACTCATCAACCAAAAAGCTGACTTCGTGAGCGGCATCAAGCATGCCCAAAGCATGATCGAGGGTTCGCTCACTCTGCTCATCATGACTGCTGAAGGTCGCATCATCGCAGCTCGCGATCCCCTCGGACGCCTCCCTGTTCTCATCGGCAAGGACGAGGACGGCTACTGCGTGTCCTTCGAATCCTTCGCTTATCAGAAGCTCGACTACCAGACCGAATACGAACTGGGTCCCGGAGAGATCGTTAGCATCACCAGCGACGGATATGAGACCATCTCCCCCGCTGGCGAGGAAATGAAGATCTGCGCGTTCCTGTGGACATACTACGGCTACCCCAACTCAACCTACGAGGGTGTAACCGTCGAGACTATGCGCTATCGCAATGGCAAGATCATGGCGCGCGACGAGGCCGAGCGCAACGCTGTTCCCGACGTTGACTTCGTTGCAGGCATCCCCGACTCTGGCGTTCCGCACGCAATCGGCTACGCCAACGTCACCGACATCAACTACGCGCGTCCGTTCATCAAATACACGCCCACGTGGCCCCGCAGCTTCATGCCGGCCAACCAGAAGCTGCGCAACAAGGTTGCCAAGATGAAGCAGGTTCCCATGGCCGAGCTCATCTCCGATAAGAAGCTTCTGTTCATCGACGACTCCATCGTCCGCGGAACCCAGCTGCGCGAGACGGTCGACTTCCTGTACGACCTGGGCGCCAAGGAAGTTCACATGCGCTCCGCATGTCCGCCCATCATGTTCGGCTGTAAGTACCTCAGCTTCTCGCGCAATGACACCGACATGGAGCTTCTCGTGAGGCGAACCGTTCAGAAGATCGAGGGCGACGAGGGTCACAAGCACCTCGACGAATACGCAGACCCCTCCACCGAGCGCGGCAAGTGCATGCTGAAGGCAATCTGCGAAGAAATGGGCTTCGACTCGCTCGAGTACCAAACCCTCGACGGCATGCTTGAGGCTATCGGCATCGACCCCAGCAAGGTGTGCACCTACTGCTGGAGCGGCAAAGAGTAAACAGCGAGCCCTCAAGCCAAGGCACACCAACCTGTTAACGCAAGGGACCCGCAGTAACGCGGGTCCCTTATTTTACTTACCTTGTTTTGCCAGCAAAAAACGGATGCCAGCTCTCGCCGGCATCCGTCATCTAATGCATGTTTTGGCTTACTAAGCTAAAGCTTATGCCTTGCTTGCGAAGGTGTTCTTGTCCTTCAGGAGAACGTCATGAGCGCCACCCTCGACGATGGAGGTTGCGCTGACCAGCGTAAGCTTCGCCTTGTCCTGGAACTCAGGAATGGTGAGTGCGCCGCAGTTGCACATGGTGCTCCTCAGCTTCAGAAGCGTGATAGCCATGTTGTCCTTCAGGCTACCAGCGTAGGGAACGTAAGAGTCGACGCCCTCTTCGAAGGAAAGGGACTTCTTGCCGCCCAGGTCGTAACGACCCCAGTTGCGAGCACGAGCAGAACCCTCGCCCCAGTACTCCTTCATGTAAGTACCGTTGACCAGGACCTTCTGAGACGGGCTCTCGTCGAAGCGAGCGAAGTAGCGGCCCAGCATGACGAAGTCGGAACCCATAGCGAGAGCCAGGGAGATGTGGTGGTCGTACACGATGCCGCCGTCGGAGCAGATGGGCACGTAAATGCCGGTCTCCTCGAAGTACTCGTCACGAGCCTTGGCAACCTCGATGACGGCCGTAGCCTGACCGCGGCCGATGCCCTTGGTCTCACGGGTGATGCAGATGGAGCCACCGCCGATACCGACCTTGATGAAGTCAGCGCCAGCCTCAGCCAGGAAGCGGAAGCCCTCACGGTCGACAACGTTGCCAGCACCGATCTTCACGGAGTCGCCGTAGTGCTCGCGAACCCACTCGATGGTGATCTTCTGCCAATCAGAGAAGCCCTCGGAGGAGTCGATGCACAGAACGTCTGCGCCGGCCTCGACCAGAGCGGGAACGCGCTCAGCGAAGTCGCGGGAGTTGATGCCAGCACCAACGATGTAGCGCTTGTCGGCATCGAGCAGCTCGAGCGGGTTGGACTTGTGGGAATCGTAGTCCTTACGGAAGACGAGGCTGACCAGGTGATCGTTCTCGTCAACGATGGGGAGGGAGTTGAGCTTGTTGTCCCAGATGATGTCGTTAGCGATCTTGAGGGACGTGTCAGCAGGAGCAACGACAAGGCGCTCACGCGGAGTCATGAACTCGGAGACCTTCATGTCGAGGGACATGCGGGAGAGACGATAGTCACGGCTGGTCACGACGCCGAGCAGCTTGCCATTTGCGGAACCGTCTTCGGTGACGGGCATGGTGGAGTGGCCGTAGCGCTCCTTGAGCTCAACAACATCAGCAAGCGTCATGTCGGGAGAAAGGTTAGCGTCGCTCCTCACGAAACCGGCCTTGTAATCCTTGACGCGAGCAACCATGGCAGCCTCGTCCTCGATGCTCTGGTTGCCATAGATGAAGGAAACGCCACCCTCAGTTGCCAGGGCAACAGCCATGTTGTCATCGGAAACGGCAGCCATGATAGCGGAAACCATGGGGACATTCAGAGAGAGGGGGCACTCCTCCTCGCCCTTGCGATACTTCACCAGCGGGGTCTTCAGGCTCACAGCTGCAGGCACGCAGTCTGCGGGGGTGTGGCCGGGCACCAGCAGGTACTCGTTAAATGTACGGGACGGCTCCTCAAAATAGAATGCCATGGTCTCTCCTTCTCCTTGGCCTTTCCGTTGCATTGCTCGTTAATGAAAAGCGCCCCCGCATTAAAGCTGGAGCGCAAATATGGTCGATCGCCATTATAGACTCGTTACCCAAGGTCAATAGCATTTTTAACCAAGTGGCAAAAAATAATCATCAACCAGTATTCAATTGCGGTTTCCCGACGAAAACGAAAGGCACTGCAAGGCCGAAACCTTGCATCGAGCTACTTGTCGATGCCCTCTCGAGGATCACGAAGATCATTGGGCATGATACGCACTTCAGCCCAACCGATCTGCTTCAGCGCATCCCACGTACGCCATGGCGGACAAACGTCATCGTGCTCGGCACAGTAGTTCAGCGCCTCGACAAGCGTGATGTTGTGCATGAAGTCAGCCATGGTGTCGACATCGGGAATGGGCGGCAGCCAAAGAGCCGGAAGACCAGCCTCGCGTGCCTTAGCAATGTAGGCAGGCAGAACCGTCAAGCCGCTCTGATTGTAGAAAACACCAGAGTGGTCGAAATCGGTCTCGCGCGTCCAGCCGATAACGGAAACGCCCAGCTCCTGGTCGGGAGCCAGAACAATGCCTCCCCCTTCGATACCATCGAGCTTATGAAGCGCCTCGAAACCAGCAATGACATCAGCCTTCGTCAACGCCGGCATGTCGGCTCCCATGGAGAGGATGCAATCCGCTCCGCGCTCCCACGTTTGCGAGAACGAATGGTTGTAGTGCTCGTCGAAGCTAGCGCCCTCGTCGACGATGACCTCAAAATCGCGCGGCCACGTACCCGCATCCGCGAAAAGCTTTCGCATGACTTCGGCATTCGGGGCAGGCGTCGTTGAAATGATGAGCTCATACGTATCGCGAATCTCTTCGCCTGTGCGAGCGCATACCGCAGGAGGACGTGCCTCAAGGTCATCCATGGCGGCCATGATGATCTCCACCACATCGAAAAGCATGCAGTGGTACAGGGCCGAAGCGACCTCAGGCTGGAAGATGCCGTCCTTCAGCACCGTGAGACGCGTCTTTACCAAACCCGCCTCGGGCACCTTGCTGAACAGCACCAATGCGTTCTTTCTTTCGCGCATATACATTCCTTCTAATAGCGGACGCCTGCCAACAATTCGAATCCGTTAGCTCGAAGCTGTTACTTCAGCAGCGTGGTGATCTTCTGAGCGAAGGCGATGGGGTCCTCGAGAGACAGACCCTCAACCAGCAGCGCCTGATCGTAGAGAATCTCGGCGAACAGCTTCACCTTTGCGTCATCGCCTGCAGCATGTGCAGCCTTGAGCGTGCCGAACACCGGGTGCTTAGCGTTAAGCTCAAGCGCCACGCGGCACTCAGGCGCATCCTCCATGCCGCCCGGGGTGCGGCGCAGCATGTAAGCCATCTGCAGGGTCATCAGGCCCTCGGTAGTCAGAACAGCAGGAGCGTCGGTAACGATGGCCGAAACAACGACCTTCTCGACCTTCTCGCCCAGAGCCTCGGCCATGATGCCCAGCAGCTCTTCGTTCTCGCTGGTCATAGCCTCGGCGGCAGCCTTCTCCTCCTCGGTCTCAAGACCAAGGTCCTCGCTTGCAACGTTCTTGATGGGCTTGTTAACAGCGCCCTCGGTCTCTCCGCCGTAGCCACCGAGCGACATCATGCAGAACTCGTCGACGCCCTCGTTGCACAGGAGCACGTCATAGCCCTTTGCCAGAACGGCGTTCACGATCGGCATCTTTGCCAGATGCTCGCGGCTCTCGCCGTAAGCATAGTAGATAGCTTCCTGACCCTCGGGCATCTCGGCCACGTACTCATCAAGAGTGATCATCTTCTGATGCTTAGCGGAATAGAAGAGCAGCAGGTCAACGAGCAGATCCTTCTGCACGCCATAGTCAGCGTAGACGCCATACTTCATACCCATGCCGAAGCTGGCGAACAGCTTCTCGTAAGCCTCGCGGTCCTTGTCGCGCATGGAGGCAAGCTCGGTCTTGATCTTCTTCTCAATGCGGCGAGCAATAGCCTTGAGCTGACCGTTGTGCTGCAGGGTCTCACGGGAGATATTGAGCGTGAGATCCTGGCTGTCAACGACGCCGCGAACGAAATTGAAGTAGTCGGGAAGCAGCTCTTCACACCTGTCCATGATGAGGACGTTGGAGCTATACAGTGCCAGACCCTTCTTGAAATCACGCGTGTAGATGCCCTCGGGCGCATGGGCCGGAATGAACAGCAGCGCGTCGTAAGTGAGAGAACCCTCTGCATGCAGGGAGATGGTGCGAGCCGGATCCTCCCAATCATGGAAGTCGGACTTGTAGAACTCGGCGTACTCCTCGTCGCTGACCTCGGACTTCTTGCGCTTCCAAATGGGAATCATCGAGTTGATGGTGCGAACTTCGCTGATGTTCTCGAATTCGGGGGTGTAGTCGCTGCCAGCATCTTCGGGGCGCGGCTTCATACGGGAAACCGTGCACTCGAGCTTGATGGGGTAACGCACGTAGTTGCTGTAACGCTTCACCAGATCAGCGAGACCAAACTCATCGCAGTAGAGGTCATAGCGCTCGTCGTCGGTGTTGTCCTTGAGGAAGATGATGACATCGGTACCGCACTCAGCGCGATCGGCAGCTTCGATGGTGAAGCCCTCAACGCCGTCGCTCTCCCAAGCCCAAGCCTGGTCGCTGGTGTAGGAGCGGGAAACCACGCGCACGCGCTTGCCCACCATGAAGGCGGAGTAGAAGCCAACGCCAAACTGGCCGATGATGTCGACATCGGCGGTATCCTTCTCGGCGTTTTCAGCCTTGAACTCGAAGGAGTCGGAATGGGCAATGGTGCCGAGGTTCAGCTCGAGCTCTTCCTTGGTCATGCCGATACCGTTGTCGGAGACGGTGATGGTGCGGGCAACCTTGTCATATGCAAGATTGATGGCCAGGTTGTCACGGCTGATATCGATCGAGCTGTCGGTGAGGCTGCGGAAATACAGCTTGTCGACTGCGTCAGAAGCGTTGGAGATCAACTCGCGCAGGAAGATCTCGCGATTGGTGTAGATGGAGTTGATCATGAGGTCGAGCAACTTCTTGCTCTCTGTCTTGAACTGCTGCATGAATGCACCCTTCTGTCGTGCGGGAAGCAATACGAAACGCCCGAAACTCGACACGGAGTAACAGGGGCGCCGCCTTCTCCCCTTCTATTGCTTGTAAGTGATTCTATTCATAAGAAAATCTATGTCAATAACTGTTAGATTTTCACCAATTGGCAACCGCAAGGAGCGCCCTCAGGGTGCATCATGCGAGCGCGAACGGGAGTTAAGACTCCAACAAAAAACTCGTCTCTATAAATGAACCCGCAAGCGGACGCGCGCCAAAGAATCAGACGCTCTCCCGACTTATGCGATGCCGTCCTGCGAAGCAGCGAGGACGATTCCCTGGAGGATGTCCGACTCACTTGCCGTAAAGCTCGATGCACCAGCCAGCGTGAGAGTCTCTTCGAGAATCAGCATGCCCGCCGTAATAACCGGCGCCCTCTTGGGATCAAGACCCACCACGCATTCACGCTGCGCAAGCGGAATGCCAGCCAGCAGCTCGGTTACCTCACGCAGCTCATCGGCCGTCACCAAAGCGCCATGCACGCGTGCGGAATCGTAGACGGTCATTTGCTCTCGGATGCTCACGACACTCGTGGCCGTTCCCGCCACCGCGACAACGCGATCGACGCCGGAGCCCTTCGACACCTCTTCGGTACAGCACGCTTCGCAGCCATCGCCCTTGCGCAGATCATCAAAGAACCAGCCCATGCCTTCGCGAATCCAAGCACGTGCAGCCCGCATCTCCTCACTCGACGGAGGATCAGAGTGAATGAATCGCTCGGTTACGCGACGGCAACCAATATTAAATGAATGCGATTTCTCAGGCGTCTGGCCGGCCTCACCCACGATGACCTCAGTTGAGCCGCCACCGATATCGACCACCATGATGCGCTCCCCTGCGAAATCGCTCGAAGCACCGGCAAAAGAAAGCGCAGCCTCACGCTCGCCGGGAATCACGGAAAGCTCGATTCCGCGACATGCCAGTAACTGCGCGAACTCGTCGGCATTGGCCGCATCGCGCGACGCAGACGTAGCGACAGTCACCGTCTTAATTGCAGGGTGGTTTTCGTCGATAAAGGAATCACGCACGGAAATGTAGCGATCAATGGTATCGGCAACGCGCTGCATAGCTTCGGGCTTAAGCTCGCCCGTGGCGTCAACGCCCTCGCCCAAGTTCGTGATCGCATACTCCTTGGCTAGCTCGACCACGCGACCATCAACCACATCGGCAACCAGCATTCGACAGGTCACCGTTCCGATGTCTATGGCAGCAATTCGCTCGGTCACAACCAGCCCCTCTCTCGAGTCAGGAAGCCATTGTTTGTCGAAAATAGATTACGCCGCAGAACGCCTCATGAACCCTGGCGAACTTACCTTTCGTAACCGAAGAAAGAATCGAGGAAATCCGAGTACCAGGTTTCGGGCGCCTTGACGCTGGCGGCATTGATGTTCGCCTGGAAGCCCGCCATCTTGTCCGCGGAAGAAACACCGACAACGCTGACAGCATACTCGCCCTCAGAGATCCAACCGAACTCTTCACGAGCACGATCCTGGATGCCTTCGGGCGTCGAAAGCAGCGCCACTTCACTAGCGATAGCTTCGTTACGCTCAGAAACAAGCTGATATTCAACAGCCAAGCGATCGCGGTCGCGAAGCTCCTGGTAATACTGCTGAGCAGGCGCATACAGGAAGACGCAGCATGCCAGAAGGCACGCCATGATGGCAACGCCGCCAAACATGACCGGCTTTTTCATGATTCCAGAAATATTGATGCTCGGCAGAGCGAACGATGCACCAACGCCGCTGGCACCGGACTCGTTTTGCATGCGCGATGCGCGCTTATGCTGGGTGCCCATCTCGCCGCGATACACAGCCGCACGCGGACCCGAATCACTCGGCTGAGATGCGTGATCTGCTGCATAGTGCTTGGTGAATTCACGGTCGGCCTTCGCCTTAGTGGCCTCGCGTTTTGCCTTGCTTGCGCGTTCGCGAATCTTGCCGAAGAAGGCCTCAAACGAACGATCGGCATCTTCTTCGTGCGCCTCATTGGCGCGATTCGCAGCAGACGCTCCCGCGACTCGCGAGGAGTTCATGCTCTGGGCAGCACGAGAACGACGAAGATCCTCACGATATGCACGCTGGTCGTAAATTGCGCTTCGGGGTGCATTGGACGCAACGGGACGACGCGCGGATACCGCACGACGAGCCTCGTCGAACGAGACGATATTATTCGCCTGTCTAGTCAAGAGTCAGTCCCCTTCGCTGCATGTGGTGTAGTTAGTGTGCGTTTATGCAAGAGACATCTGACAGCATAGCACACGCAAAAGCGCGTGTAAGCAGAAGCGTTGATTAGAGGTTGAGTTTCCTCACAAAATCAAACCATTTTTCATACGACTCATCGCTGATGGCATGCTCCATGAGGCAGGCCTCCTCGTCGGCGCGTTCCTCAGGAATGCCAAGCGCCTTGGTGAGGAAGGTATAGAGCATGGTGTGACGCTCGAGAACAGCTCGACCGTACTCGTAGCCTTCTTCAGTAAGCGTGATATCGCCGTAATAGGGCTGCTCGGCAAGACCTCGCTCCTTGAGAACGGTCATGGCCTTGTTCACCGATGCCTTGGAAACGCCCATCTTGGCTGCAACATCGACGGATCGAATAGGCTGATCGGGAGTTGCTCCCAGCTCAACCATTGCTTCCAAGTAGTCTTCATGAGACTTGGACATCTTCTCCATGACAACCCCTTCCATACTCGTGGCGTATAGTACCACGACCCCGAACATCAGCAACACGCAGGAGATCGGGGAACGAAAAGCAACGCGCAAACCCGGCATTAACCTTGGATCCAAGATCCTTCGTCAGAATCGCGCCTACGGACTTCGGTGGCAGCTATCCGGCCGCCTTCCGACTACCTAGCCGCCCTCTCCATGTTTGCAAGCATCTGGTCAATCGAGCCGCATCCGCACGAGCCATGACCCTGCTCGACCTTCGCGCGATCGGCGCAATCATGCGCAGCGGGGCAACCGATGCACTTCACGCCAGCTCGCTTCTGTCGAACGATGTAGGCGATGGCGGCACCCAAAATAGCTACGAGGATAAGCGTCGCGACGGCATTAACCACGAGCCTTCTCCTTTGCAACGCTCTTGTTGGCGCGAGCGATGAGGAGCGCGATGATCGCCGCAATGGCAGCCACCACGATGAGGCCCGGAACAAAGCCTTCGCCAACAGCGCCCGTGGCCAGAAGCGTACCAACCTGGTACACAAAGAAGGCGACCGTATAGCCCGTAGCGAGCTGCAGACCGATGGCGCCGGCAATCCACTTGCCATCCTTGATCTCAGAGATCATGGCGCCAATAGCCGCGAAGCACGGAGGCGAGTACAGATTAAACATGAGATAAGCAAGCGCTGCAGCCTGAGTCAGACCGAACACGGCAGCAACCTCATTGCCTCCGCTCGTAAGCGCAAGCTCCTCCATGTCAATGAAGTTGGTGATGCTGTAGCAAACCGCAAGCGTACCAACAACATTCTCCTTAGCGATAAAGCCCGTAATCGCAGCGGCGGCAAGCTGCCACGCACCAAATCCAAGCGGAATGAGAGCAATGGCAAAGGGCTTCGCGATAGAGGCGAGAATGGAGGTATCGGCAGCGCCTTCGGCGACAACCTGGAAGCTCCAGTCAAAGGTCTGCATGATCTGGATGACCGTGTTGCAAACCAGAATGACCGTCGCGGCCTTCACGACGAAGGACCAGCCGCGAGAGCACATGCTGAAGAATGCGCGCTTGAGACTGGGGGCTTTCCACTCGGAAAGCTCCATGACGAAGAAGGACCTGCGCTTCTTGCAGCCCGCAATCTTATTGACCAGCAGGGCGCCAACCCAAATAAGAACGATGCCGACAAAGTACATGAGCGTGCCGACCCATGCGGCATCGGCGAAAAACACACCCGAGAACAATGCGATAACCGGAAGCTTTGCACCACAGGGCATGAACGGCGCCAGCATAGCGGTCGCGCGGCGCTCACGCTCATCGCGGATGGTTCGGGAGCACATGATGCCAGGGACAGCGCAGCCCGTAGCGATGACGAAGGGAATGACCGACTTACCGGAAAGACCAACCTTCTTGAAGATGGGATCCAGAATCACGGAAGCACGCGCCATGTAACCGCAGTCCTCAAGCAAGGCAATGAGGAAGTACATGACCATAACCAGCGGAAGGAATCCGATAACTGCGCCCACGCCGCCGATAACGCCATCAACGAGAAGCGCATACAAGAGCGGATCGGCATCAGCCATCAAGCCGCCAACCCAAGACTGGAAGGCTTCGATGCCCGCAACCAGGAAATCAGCAACCCACGGGCCGACCCAAGCCTGAGAGATCTGGAACACCATGAACATGATGGCCGCAAACAGCACGATTCCGAAAACAGGGTTGGTGACATAGCGATCGATCTTGTCACCTGTCGTGATCGCGGTGCTAGCGATTTCGCGCGTTTCCACTTCGGAGACAATTCGATTAACGAAAATGAAGCGCTTGCGATCAGCCGTCTCGACAGCAGCTTTGTCGGTCATATCGACATCGCCCTGAGAATACGGAGCGGACTGGCCCTTTCCAACCTGCTCAAGAGCGGCCTTCATCAACTTGTCGAGACCATTGCCGGAAGAAACCGCAGCAGAGGTCTTGAGCACCGGGCAGCCAAGCTTGGCGGACAGAGCCTCGGCATCGATGGTGGTGCCACTCTTCTCGGTGGCATCGCTCTTGTTGAGGGCAATCACCACAGGAATATCCAGCTCGAGGAGCTGAGTGGTGAAGAAAAGGCTTCGGGAAAGATTGGTGGCATCAACGATATTGATGATGACGTCGGGGTTTTCCTGCTTGACGTACGTGCTGGCAACGCTCTCCTCCGACGTGAAGGGAGACATGGAGTACGCGCCGGGCAAGTCAACAACGGTAATATCGCGGCCGTCTGCAAAAGCCCTCTTCAAAGGCGCGGTCTTCTGCTCGACCGTTACGCCTGCCCAATTTCCAACATGCTCGTTCTTACCAGTGAGCGCGTTGTACATGGTCGTTTTGCCGCTGTTGGGATTACCCGCCAGAGCAATTCTCATGCTCATCTTCCTTTCATGAGCTCAAGTTAACCTGAACTAACTGTTCTCCAAAAAACAACGCCTGGCTTCCGTTAAAGCGGTGCGCCAAGCGTGACTAAATCTCAATGGCCGAGGCAAGCTCCCTGTCGATGGTGTAGCGGCCATTCTTCACCGCGATGATGCAGCCACCACGCAGGTGGTTAATCACGGCAATAGGCTCACCGGCATAGCAACCGAGCGAGAACAGAAACGCATCAAGGTCTTCATCGTCAGTGACGATCTCCTTGATGATGTATTCGATTCCGATTTTCGCTTCCGTCAGATTCATGCCCTAGATCCGCCAAGTTAACATAGGTTTACTAATGATTAAAGCAAGAATAACACTCGGTTAACTTTTGTCAAGCGAACCCCACACCCGCGAAAAGACCCGACGCAAAAGCCCCATATGAGAGCACAACCAGATCCCGTCGACATGACAAGACCTGTTCGACGGTGCTATAAAGAAGCTGCAAGCGCTCTACCGATGAAGGAGGAGTCATGCTGGATGAAGCCTTCAGCAACGAAGCCAATATCCGCGACGGTGCCGTTTCGCACGAGGGTCGAATCGGGTGCACTCCCGCGAACCGAGTTACGCCGTCTCGCTTTAAAAGCGTGTTGCTTGCAGCCACCCTCGCAGGAGCCGTTGCCGTAAGCGCTGCCGGATATGCAATCGCCACAGAATCCGAAACGCCCTTCGTTCCCGGCGGAAGCACGGGCGTCTCTTACGAAGCCTGCTATGCATATATGTCCGTTGCGGAAATGACCGAGAGCGCCAACCTCGTCGTTACAGGCGAAGTGCTGGGTTCGTCGGCACCCTATCCCTATGCAGAGAAATTCGGCTCCGGCCTTATGTATTACCAAGACATATATGTATATGTTGATCAGATCCTCAAGGGGTCTCCTCAGTCAGATCCGTTCGGAAAAGGCCTCGTCGTCTCCAGCGCGGGAGAGGGCCTTCCCCGCCTCGAAGAAGCCGAGCGCGCAACAGTCATCGCCATTCGCACGCTCGTCGACCACTATGGAGGCATTGGCGCCTCAACCGGCATGAGCGAAATCACCCCTGGCACTGAAGCCCTTTTCTTCCTAGACAGGCGCGAAGGGATCTATCACCTTATGCTGGGTGAAGGAAGTATGTATCGATCCACCGCTGAAGGCACCTACCACGACGGCATTGAGGGTGATTTTACTCTTGTCGATATCGCGGATCTCGTAAGCCTCGAAGGCTAGCACTCGCGAAAGGCGCCGCAGCCACGGCATCGGCGATGATAAGATTGACGCCGCACCTCAGAGCTTGGGAAAAGGAGGAGGGCGGTGGCAGAAGAACGCAGAAGTAACGCACAGGCGCGCATCGCGATGCTCGCATGCGCTGCCGGCTGTTTTGGCCCCTGCGCCGTCGCTCTCAGCTGTGCCGGAATCTTCCTCACTCCCGTAAGCGAATCCCTCGGAGTAAGCCGAGCTCTCGTTTCTCCCTACATCACCGTCATGCTTGTCGTAGCTGCGCTGTCGCTTCCTTTGCTTGGCAAAATCAGCAACAAGGTGAATGCACGTGCCGTGCTTTGCCCGTCTATTCTTGCCGTCAGCATTCCGCTCGCTTGCCTGTCACAGGCGACCGCGATCTGGCACTTCTACTTAGCTGGCGCCATTATGGGCGTTGGCCTCGGTGAGTTGTTGTTTCTCGCCACACCCGTACTCATCAACCGCTGCTTTGAAGAAGGCGCCGGCGTGCGCATCGGCATCTGCATGGCCCTTACCGGTGTTGGCGGTGCAATCTTCAGCCTACTTGGCGGTTTCCTTATCGCCATGAACCCCGAAGGATGGAGACTTGCCTACCTCACGCTCGGTGTTCTTGGTGCCGTAATCGCTTTGCCGCCCGCGCTTTTGCTTGATAGCCGTCCCGCATGCGATGAATCGGCGACCCCCGTTGCCACATCGTCGAAACCAGCGCTGTCTCAGGTTTTCGTGAAACTCACGCTCTATGCGATTTTGCTCAACGTTGCTCTGGGCATGTGCCAGCACCTGCCTTCCCTCGCGTCGTCTCTTGCCGAAATCGATGGAGCGGCAGCTACGGGATCAATGCTTGCAGCAGCCGTCATGATCGGACAGGCCGTCGGAAAGATCGCGCTCGGCCGTACATCAGATGCCGCAGGCGCACGAACTGCCTGCATTGCTTCCACCTTGTTCGGACTTGCTGGCCTTACCGTCCTCGCTGCGTCGACCAACTGGAGCTACCTACTCCTTGCGGCCGGTTTTGCTTTCGGAGTGTTCTACGCAAGCTCAACGGTGACGCTCCCCCTTATGGCGAAAGAGGCTTTTGAGCCCCTCTCCTATTCCGCGCTCTATTCACGCGTCGCCATGGCCGGGGTCCTTACCGGCGCACTCGCCGTAACAGCCTGGGGTTTCCTCATCGATGCCGCAGGCTTCACGACCGCAATCATCGTTGCGGCAATCCTTTCTGCAGCATCGGGACTAATTGGCCTTTGGTCATCGAAAGCAACAGGAAAGCTGTCGGTCAATCAGACGCACGAAGCAATCACCTAGTAAGTAAGGCAATCCAAGGTCTTCTTGCGAAGAACCCTCTTAGACGGCACTGCTCATACGAATGAGCGCGTCAGCGGGGTTGAGCACAACGCTGTCGGGGCCTTTGATGGGCCTCTTCACATGACGGACAAAGAGCTCGGCTGCGCTGGGCAGCTCGTAGGAAACGCCAAAAACCCCGGGGATCTCGCCAATAGTGACCACAGCCGTCACTGGATTGTTCAGCGCAGTAATCATCTGGTTGGCAACGGTCGCGTTTGAGGCAAAGGCAGCGCTGTGAATACAGGCGGGCAGAAATGCTGCAAGGCACGGCAAAACGTCCTCGCCCAGACTGGAAGATGCAAAAGAATCTTCGTACCATTCAGGCCAAGCAAGCTCACGCAAGCCGTCAGCGGAAGTTTCCGCACAGGCGACCCCTCGATTCGCGTCGTCTATGACTTCAGGAACCGCATGCCTCAGCGCTGCGATGGCGTTCTTGGCTTCGCCAAGCATGAAAGCCAGCGGCATAAGCACACCCCAAAAAACAGGATCATCAGGAACACGCGCCCCATATCCGCGATTAGGCAGCTCGCGCAACCACGCGCGCAGCTGACGGGCAGCCTCATATTGCTCGGCGGCGCACGGTGACAAGCGAGGCATCTGACGCCCAGCAAGAACCAGTACAACGGCCAGAATCACAGAGCAAGCCACGTACAACGGAGATCCTGTGCCCAACGTTGCGAGCAGGCCAATGAGCGCGCATGCACCTGCCACAAAAGGCAACGCGCGCCCCAACACCACGCTTGCAGAAGAGAACGCATTCTGACGCTTAAGTTCTTCAGCAAGCTCAGCCTGCCACGCTGTCACAGCCTTTCGCAGCTCCGCAGCCTGAGCACGGGCGTAACGATGAAGCTCGCCCAACCACAGTTCATCAGCGCCTTTTCCAACAACATCAAAGAGCATCTTAAGCGTAATAGCATCGATGGGATCGAGGGCGGAAAGCTCTCCCTCGGAGCCATTGTTTATTGCAGGCCTTGGCTCGCGCGAAAGCCGCCAATCCCACACCTGAACTCCCGCCGCATTGGTTCGTTGGCCGTACTGCACTTTAATAACACCCATGTGAGCCAGCCGCAGGATCTCCGTCGAAATATCGTCGGAATGAGGTCGGCCCCAGCGGCATACACGAGCAAGCACGACAGGATTGATCTTGGGATCAAGCAGCAGCCGCCAAGGCTCTTCGGCCTTCGAATGGAAATCGCTCACGCCTGCCTCCTGTCTAACAAATCACGGAAGTGCTACTCAGCCTTCATATGCAGTGCGCTGAACTCTTCAGCTGAGGTCATTATACGAGCGCAGGCAAACAACCGAAACGCTCGCAGGCGGGCCTTTTTGAGCACGCAAGCGATCCAGAAAGCGCAGATAGCCCTGCTATTCGACCCGTAGGCTCCTTTTGCGGGCAAGCAGATACACGAAGAAGCTCCTCACAAGTAATCGGTTGTATACTGGGCGGACTATCTGCGGAAAGGATGATCCATGACCTGCAAGATTAATCGCGCCGAGAACTTCGGCGAGAATCTGTATATCGACACGCGCGGCCGTTGCGAAGAGCCCGTTGCGTTTACCGAGGCTGTCATCAACGGCCTTGCCCAGGGCGGCGGTCTGTACGTGCCCCAGGAAATCCCCACCATGACGGTCGAGGAGATCGTCGAGCTCGCAAGCCTGCCCTACGCGCAGCGCGCTGCAGCCGTCTATCGCGCCTTCAACATCGACCTGTCCGATGAGAAGATCGACGAGCTCATGGCTCGCTCTTACGGCGACAACTTCGACACTGCCGACATCTGCCCCATCACCACGCTGGCAGATGGCACGCACGTCCTCGAGCTTTGGCATGGTCCCACCAGCGCCTTCAAGGACATGGCGCTGCAGTGCCTTCCGCAGTTCTTCAGCGCCAGCGCTGCCGAGCTGCGCGAGCGCGGCAAGCTCGATCACGAGTTCCTCATCATGGTTGCCACCTCGGGCGATACCGGCAAGGCTGCTCTTGAGGGCTTCAAGGATGCCGACGGCGTGCGCATCGGCGTGCTCTTCCCCGATGGTGGCGTGAGCGACATTCAGCGCAAGCAGATGGTTACCACCACCGGCGCCAACGTGCAGGTGTGGGGCGTTCGCGGCAACTTTGACGACTGCCAGACTGGCGTAAAGCGCGTCTTCTCCGACGCCGAGTTCGCCGCCAAGCTCATGGATGAGCACAAGGTATCCCTCTCCAGCGCCAACTCCATCAACTGGGGCCGCCTGCTTCCCCAGATCGTGTACTACCTCTCCGCTTACGCAGTGCTCGCCGCTTCCGGCAAGATCGAAGCTGGCCAGCCCATCGACGTCTGCGTGCCTACCGGCAACTTCGGCAACATCCTGGCTGCCTGGTACGCAAAGCGCATGGGCGCACCCATCGAGCGCCTCCTGTGCGCAAGCAACGAGAATCGCGTGCTGACCGACTTCATCAACACGGGTTCCTACGACATCTCCGAGCGCCCCTTCGTACTTACGCCGTCTCCGTCTATGGACATCCTGGTCTCCTCCAATCTGGAGCGCCAGCTGTTTGAGCTGACCGGCCGCAACGCCGAAGCCATCGCAGGCTGGATGCGCGACCTGAACGAGAAGCGCTCCTTCCGCGTTGATCCCGAGACCTTCGCTAAGGTTCGTGAAAGCTTCGCCGCTGACTCGGTCGACAACGCCGAGTGCCTCGAAGTTATTCGCACGGTGCTCGCCGAGCAGAACTATCTGCTCGATCCGCACACGGCCGTTGCCTATGAGGTTGCACAGCGTCTGCGCGGCGAGAACCCCGTTGTGGTTGCAAGCACGGCGCATTGGGCCAAGTTTGGCGACAACGTGTATCGCGCGCTTCACAATATGGAGCCCGGCGAGGCGCTTCCTGAGGAGATCGCAGCACTTACCGGCTGCCAGCTCAACGAGCTTATCGCCAACGAAACCGACCATCACGATGTTCCGGCAGGCCTGGCTGGCCTCGATTCCATGGAGATTCGCTTCTCCGAGGTTATCGACAGCGAGGTTCCGGCTATCGAAGCCGCAGCAGAGGCTTTCCTCGTTAAGTAGAAAGCTGAACATCGTCTCAACAATGGCTTGCCAAGAGCGAGCGAGTGTGGGACAATGCTAACCCGCGTTTAACGCGACACGTGGTCGATTGGCGCAGCGGGAGCGCAGGTGCCTTACAAGCACAAGGTCGGGGGTTCAAATCCCTCATCGACCACCACGAACTTTCAGGCCGTCGATTTTCCGACGGCCTTTTTCTTTTATGCGAAAAGAGGTAAATCGATCTCGCATTCATCCCTTTCCGGTTTGGTGTTTTCCCTATTTGCGGGTGAGGATCGTGCATCTCTCCGTACGTTTTGACGTTTGTTGAAATTTGGTACATCGATC
>JAFYTB010000177.1 GCA_017559045.1 Eggerthellaceae bacterium
AGAGCGAATTGTTCACGAAAATGCAGCCGAACTTCTCGCCGCGGCTTGCAGCCTGAAAAGCGTTATTAAATCCAATTGCACCCAAGTCGCCATCGCCCTGATATGCGATCGTCACCGCATTGGGACGAGCGCGGCATGTGCCGGTAGCAACAGCACTCGCGCGGCCGTGCGCAGCGGAGATATGCGCTGCATCCCAGTAGTAGTAGGTGAAGACGCCGCATCCGACAGGGTCAACAAAAATGGTATCATCCTGAAGACCCATCTCGGCGCAAGCCTCGGCAATGAGCTAATTGATGATGCCATGTCCGCAGCCAGGGCAGTAGTGCGTGAAGCTCACATCCTTGCCGCTTCTCGGGAAGGATGTGTACATCCCCTTCTGTTCAATCGTTTTCATTTTCTTTCTCTACCCTTCCTTATGCGCCCAGCATTTCCTTCGCAGTCTTGACGGCATCATCCACAGAGACAATCTCGCCGCCCATACGGTTGATCATAACAACTCCCGCCGCTTCAGCACCAAGGCCCGCCTTCGCAAGATTGAGACGAACATCATCAGCGAACTGCCCAGCGTCAAGCTCAATGGTCATGATCTTGCGCCCAGATGCCACAGCGGCAAGCTGCTCGCGCGGGAACGGATTGAGAGTGATCGGGCGGAACACGCCTGCCTTGATGCCCTCTTTGCGCAAAGTCTCAGCCGTTGTCCTTGCGATGCGCCCAGAGATTCCGTAACCAACAATAAGAATCTCCGCATCATCTGCAAGATACACTTCGCCCATCGCATCGGCAGCCATCGCCGCGTATTTCTCCTGAAGATGGCGGTTAAAGCGCTCCTGCTGAGCAGCGTCAAGATAGATGGACTTTACGAGATTGCCGCGCGTCTTAGCCGTACCCTCGGAAGCCCACTCGGAGAAATCGTACTTGGGAAGCTCTCTATCAGGAAGAACGAGCGTTTCCATCATCTGCCCCTGAAGCCCGTCCGCAAAAACGATTGCGGGCGTTCTCCACTTAGCTGACATCTCAAATGCTTTGACGGTCAGATCAAACATTTCCTGAACACTCGCAGGCGCAAGCGTAAACGTCTGGTAACTGCCGTGGCCGCCGCCCTTAACGGCAGGCGTATAGTCAGACTGCTCAGGATAGACGTTGCCAAGCCCAGGCCCCGCACGGTTCACATTCACAACCACGGATGGGAGCTCTGCGCCTGCCAGATAGGAAATCCCCTCCTGCATAAGCGAAAAACCAGGGCCGCTCGTGGCTGTCATCGAAAGCTTGCCCGCGCCAGCTGCGCCAAACATCATGTTTACGCTTGCCGTTTCGCACTCGGCCTGAACAAAAGTCCTTCCGAGCATAGGGAACCACTTCGCCGCGCCATGGGCGATTTCACTTGCCGGAGTAATAGGATAGCCAAAATAGAGCTCACACCCAGCATAAAGTGCGCCCATAACAACGGCTTCATTGCCTTTTACAAACTTAGTCATTTCTTTTTTTCCGCTTCTTTGCGACTTTCTTGAAATTTCCCACTATTATACCAAATTTACGCCATCAATGCGGGCACTCTTCTTCAATACGACAAAAAGAAAGGCGCGGAGAACCGCGCCTTTCTTTTTACAGCAATCTTATTTGCTCTATTAGCCAAGAAGATCGTCGCCTTCGTCGCTCATGCCGCCAAAGTCATCGGACGTGGGCATATCAAAGCCGTCGGCCGAATTATCTCCCGTATCAGGGAGAAGCGTCTCGTTGAGCTTGAGATCGGACTCGTCATCATTTTCCTCGCCCGGAATACCCGAAGCAGGGATGCCGTAAAGCTCCTCGTGGCGCTTACGCTGCTCGGCGCGGAGCTGCTCCATCTCCTCGTCGGAGATCGTCTCGGCAAGCGGGACGAGCTTGATGTGACGGTGAAGCGGGAAGCCTGTGCCGCCAGGGATGAGGTGGCCGAGGATGACGTTCTCCTTGAAGCCTCTGAGCTCGTCGACGCGGCCCATCGTGGAAGCCTCGGTGAGGACGCGAGTCGTATCCTGGAAGGATGCAGACGAGATGAAGGAATCAGTCTCGAGAGCCGCCTTCGTGATACCGAGAAGCGCGGGCTGAGCCTCAGCCGGACGACGACCGTCATCCATCATCTGCTCGTTGACCTTAAGGAACGTCTGGCGGGTAACCTGATCGCCCCAGAGGAAGTCCGTATCGCCAGGCTGTGTGATGCGAACCTTGCGGAGCATCTGGCGAACGATAATTTCGATATGCTTATCGTTGATCTCTACGCCCTGGAGACGGTAAACCTGCTGAACTTCGTTGACGAGATACTTCTCAAGCTCCTGCGGACCGGAAACCTCGAGAATTTCCTGCGGAATGACGGGACCTTCGGTGAGCTGCTGACCCTTCTTCACGCGATCGCCCTTAAAGACGACGATCTGCTTACCCATAGGAATGAGATGCTCCTCAACGAGACCAGTGATATCGTCGACCACCTTAACGCAGCGCTTGCCACGAACGTTCTCGCCAAAGTCAATGACACCCTCAATCTTCGCGATTTCAGCGGCATCCTTCGGAGTGCGAGCTTCGAAGAGCTCGGCAACGCGCGGAAGACCGCCCGTAATGTCGCGCGTCTTGGCGGCCTCACGAGGCGTCTTTGCAAGGAGCATACCAGCCGTAACATTCACGCCGTCGCGCACCATGACGATAGCGCCGGTAGGAACGTCGTGCGAATCGAGCTTCTCGCCAGCCGCGCTGCGGATGACGATCTGCGGATGGAGGTTGGACTCCTTCGCATCGAGAACAACGAGCGTCTTTGCGCCAGTCGTACGATCGGTTTCGGTCTTGACGCTGACATCTTCCTCAAAGTCGATAAACTCAACGATACCAGCAGCCTCGGAAAGAACAGGCACAGAGTGAGGATCCCAAACAGCAACCTTCTGACCCTTCTTGACCTCGGCGCCATCTTCGATAAGAAGCGTCGTACCCATCTGAAGCTGGTAGGTATCAAGCTTGTTGCCGCTCGTGGAGTAGATTTCGAGAGAACCGTTCTTATTGAGAACGACTTCGTTGCCCTCGTCGTTGCGCACCTTGCGGACGTCAACAAACTTGGCAATACCGTCATTCTTGATGACGATCTCAGGAACCTTGGCAGAAGCAGAAGCCGTACCACCGATGTGGAACGTACGCATCGTAAGCTGCGTACCAGGCTCACCGATGGACTGTGCGGCGATAATACCGACAGCCGTACCGATTTCAACCTGACGACCAGTGGAAAGGTCGCGGCCATAGCACTTGGCGCACATGCCGTGCTCGGCATCGCACGTAAGGCCAGAGCGAATCCAAATCTTCTCTACGCCGCTCTTGTTGATCTCGGCGCAGGCCTTCTCATCAATCTCTTCGTTTGCCCTGACGATAACCTCGTCAGTCTTCGGATTGTACACATCATAGAGAGCCGTACGGCCGAGGACGCGCTCGCCGAGCGTAACCTTGACTTCGTCACCCTCGACGATTGCCTCAACTTCAATACCATTGACGGTATTGCAGTCTTCCTGCGTGATAATGACATCCTGCGAAACGTCAACGAGCTTACGCGTAAGGTAGCCGGCGTCAGCCGTCTTAAGAGCCGTATCGGCAAGACCCTTACGAGCACCGTGAGAGGAAATGAAGTATTCAAGAACGCTCAAGCCCTCGCGGAAAGATGCGATAATCGGACGCTCGATAATGTCGCCCGAGGGGTTAGCCATAAGACCACGCATACCAGCGAGCTGACGGATCTGGAGCTTCGAACCACGAGCCTTGGAGTCCACGAACATGTAG
>JAFYTB010000178.1 GCA_017559045.1 Eggerthellaceae bacterium
CCAAAGGCGAGCTCCATGAACCAACTTGTCAGATACTCAAACGTCCCACCTATCACGGCACTCGCAAAAAAGATTACGAGGATACTTCCGCTGTGAAACCTATTGAGAGCCAAGGTCATCAACACGGCGCCCAGCCCGTATATCGGGGAGAACGGCCCAAACAACAGCCCCGCCCTATTCTGGTAGCCGTGATAATAAAGCTCATGAAACGTGTTCTCGAAAAGCAAGCCCAGCACACTGGCGACTACGAATATCCAGAACAGATTGAAGAAGTCGAGGCGAATGTAGCCTCTGCCTGTTGGATCTCGGCCTAGTACGCCCTCCTCAGCTTCTTCGCGCAACTCAAGCTTGCGCAATTCACGTTGAACACGACGCTCCTCGCTGAGCGTGGGATCAATGAGAGCCTGCGCCACCACGGCGAGAACCTGAGCTCCTACCAGGGGAACTATTCGCCAGCTTATCCCGTCAACCATGACATCGCATACGGCAGCCAGGAAAATCGTCAGTAGAGCAGCATGCGTCAAGGAAGCCGCAAGACGACGGCGGTTATAGGCAAGCGCTAGGCCCGTCGCAGTCAAAAGCGCTGACAAGATCAGCAGCATCAACGCACGCAGCACTATGGCGACCTCCGTCGACAGACCCTCCGCAGCGTACGACCCCGCAAGAATATGCCCAGCCAAACCAACGAAAGCCTCACCCGAGACAATCAGGAGGACCAAGCCTGCGGTAAAGCAGAGCGCGCCCAATACACGCGCGAAAGACGACGGGGTCCCCTCGTCTAGAGGACCCCGCGTCGCTGATTCTTCATAGTATTCGAGACGCGCCTTGAACGGCGAAGCACCAAAGGAAGGCATCAATCCACCCATCACTCGAGATCATTTCTCGAGTGTATGGGGCCTTCCGCAGGAAGCGGTCACGCGTAAGCAATCGTCATGCAACGGAAATCCCGCCGAAAACCGCTCGAATCGGTTCTGCTATTTCACGACAGCATTGATGACGACACACGCGATGGCGCAGAGCAGGCCGCCGACAACCCAAGCCATCCAGAAAACCGAGCTGTACACCGGGAAGCCGAACATCAGGCAAAGTCCCGCCATGGTGGCAAGGATCATGATGATCGAGCATGCCGTACCGGCAAACTTGCCCTTACGATACCTGGTTTTGAAGTACGCCCCCACCTGATCGGCATCGTTACCGTCGATTCCCTCGGGATCGAACAGGAGCTGACGCTCCTCAGGTGAAAGCTGGGAAAGCATTTCCTCAGGAGCAAGACGAGCCTTCCCGCATGCATCAACTATCTCGTTCAGCGAGTCATCATTGTAATTTCGGACATGGACACGGCTGTGCATGATGCCGAAGTAGATGAAGCACCACACGGCAGCAGCGATGCAAGTCAGCGTCACTCCCGCGCCCACGCTCGAGGCAATGAGATACGCGCTGTCCGGGGACAAGGATCGAGCGATGCTGTAAATGAGGGCCGTGCCATCTCCCTCGCCAGGATCGGCCAGCACGATGCCCAAGAAAATGAGCGCAACACCGGCGACAAGACCAACGGCAAGCCTCTCCCCCGCCTTGCGCTTCTGCTCAGCAGAGTAGAAGTCCTTGACCACAGGATGCTCTCGCAAGAAGGAGGTATGACCCATGACGGCGGGAATGATAAGCAGAAGACCGATGGCGATACCGGCAAACAGGGCGATCAGCGTAAACGGGTTGTCGGTAGAGGAGCCCCTCGCCACAAAGAAAGCCTCGACGAACAGCATGCAGGCAACGCCGAGGATAATGCTGGCAACACCCCAGGCCATACGCTTGGCATAGCTGCGCATATGAGTATCGTAACCGTGCTTGTCAGTTGCCTCTTCCTCACCATCCGCAGGCGCAGCTGTCGGCGCGTTGAGGACTCGAGGATCTCGATCATCAATGGCATCATGACCCATCGGCCCCATCACCAGATCGTCAAGCGTGCAATCGAAAATGCCGGTCATTTTGATCAACTTGTCCATTTCGGGATACGAACGATCCGATTCCCATTTAGCAACCGACTGACGGCTCACGCCGATCAGGGACGCAAGCTGCTCCTGCGTCATATTGTGCTCGGTACGAAGACGGAGAAGATTATCTCTAAAGCTCACAACAACACCTTTCACACTACCCGCGGCCGCAAGCGTGTCACAAGCCGCAAACCGCTCGATCAACTCGCTCGTCATGGCCCAGTTGCCCACAGGGTCGAACAAGCGAACTTCTTATGAGGAAAAGGTATCGGCTCATACCGGTTCAAGCCATAAACCAACAGGTTCTTTTTCTCAAATCGAGCAGGTTAACCAACGGTTGCATCCGCAGGTCAGAAGCGGTTTTTGAACAATGAGGAGATTAGCGCGCCCTCGGCGGCGCAGCAAATCCATATTGTCGCTACGCGTAAGCGTACTCCAGGAAACGCTCGACGGAAAGATCGGTGAACTCACGAATGGCGACCGTCGCACCGGCCTCAAGTTGCTCATACGTCGCCGAAAGATCGTTATCGTAGATGCCAACCGTCTTGTATCCCGCACGCGCAAGCGTCTCGACGGCATAGATGGCGTCCTCAAAGCCCCAGGTATGCTCAAGCGCCGTCCCCATGATGGAACGAGCGTGATCATACACGGCGGGCTCGCGCTTCGACTTCCCCACTACGTCAACCGAAACGATGGCGTCAAGATGCGGCGTAACGCCGACATGGGCTAAGCCAGCCTCGAGCAATGGCTGCGGGGTCGACGATGCCACCGTCATGTGCACACCCTTTGCCGCCAGCCCTTCGATAAACGCACGGGCACCCAGACGAAGCTCGGCACGCTCGCTGTAGAACTCAAACATGAACTCGTTGATCATGCGCTCAACATCGGCAGGAGAATCACCCAACCCGAACTTCTCATGCACGTATTCAC
>JAFYTB010000013.1 GCA_017559045.1 Eggerthellaceae bacterium
ATTTCACGAAGCTGCTGAACATCGTACTTGCTCAGATCGATGCCCTCGATAGGCTGAGCAAGCTCAAGCTCGTCTTCAACTCCCTTGAGACCCGCCGCAAGCATGACGGCAAAGGCCAAATAGGGATTTGAGGCAGCGTCGGGACTGCGCAGCTCGATTCGACACGCCTCCTCAGAGTGAGGGCGATAACCGGGAATTCGAACCAGAACGGAGCGGTTGCGACGTCCCCAGGCGATGCTGCGAGGAGCGCCGCCGCCGAGCGCAAGACGCTTGTAAGAATTCACATACTGGTTGGTGATCAGGCAAAACTCGGGGGCGTACTTAAGAAGGCCGGCGATGAAATGCTTGGCCATCTTGGAAAGATTACAGCCCATCGGATCCTCGGGATCGAAGAACACGTTGTTGCCGTCAAAGTCAAAGAGACTCATATGCACATGCATGCCGTTGCCGGGAGCATCCTCAAGGGGCTTCGGCATGAAGGAAGCGTACATGCCGTGCTTAAACGCAATCTCCTTCACAACCAGCTTATAGGTCATGACGGCATCAGCCATGGAGAATGCATCGGCGAAGCGCAGATCGATCTCATGCTGGGAAGGGCCGTTCTCGTGATGGGAATACTCAACAGGGATACCCATCTTCTCAAGCGTGAGAACCGTGTCACGGCGAAGATCACTGGCGTAATCGAGGCTGGTCAGATCAAAGTACCCACCTCGATCAAGCGGCTCGGCGCCGTGCGGATCCTTGAAGTAGAAGTACTCGAGCTCGGGGCCGACGTTAAACAGATAGCCCATCTCATTAGCCTTGCGGACCACACGCTCGAGGACCTGACGCGGATCGCCCTCGAAAGGCTCACCCTCGGGAGTCCTGATATCGCAGAACATGCGAGCAACCGCGTTGGACTGAGGCCTCCAAGGAAGAACCTGGAACGTCGAGGCATCGGGGAACGCGAGCATGTCCGATTCCTGCGCCGTGCAGAAGCCCTCTACGCAGCTCGCATCAAAGCCCATTCCCTCAGAGAAGGCATTCTCAAGCTCGGAAGGCGTGATTGCGAAGGACTTCATACGACCCATGACATCGGTGAACCACAGGCGAACGAAATGCACGTCGCGGCTCTTCACAGTCTTCAGAACAAAATCCTGCTCGGGATTCACGGGCACGATAGCCTCCTTCGTCAAATGACGGGCAAGTAATCTTTGCATTATAGCGCGCACAGCTTGCATAACCGATTGCAAGAGGGGCATCCCCCGCCAACAGAAGCAATTACCCCCAGAAAGCAGGAAACCCGCCATACGGCGGGTTTCCGATTGCGCAAAAGAGATGCGAGTTACTCGGCCTCGACAGCCTCGACCTCAGCAGCCTCGACCGGAGCCTCAGCAGCAGCCTTAGCCTCTTCCTCGGCAGCCTTAGCAGCAAAAGCAGCAGCACGCTCAGCCTTTGCAGCAGCCTTAGCCTCGCGCTCAGCCTTCTTTGCAGCCTCGAGCTCAGCAGCCTTAGCAGCCTTAGCAGCCTTCTTAGCAGCCTCGCGCTCAGCAACAACGTTCTTAGCGGAACCGAAACGATCGGCGAAGCGCTGGACGCGTCCACCGGTGTCGATCAGCTTCTGGGTGCTGGTGTAGAACGGATGGCAAGCGTTGCAGATGTCGATCTTCAGCTCGGACTTGGTGGAGTGGGTGACGAAGGTGTTGCCGCAGGAGCAACGAACCTGGCACTCAACATAGTTGGGATGGATACCCTGCTTCATGGTGGTTTTCCTTTCATGCCTTGGTTTCCGACCAAGGCGGATCATGCGTCTCGGATTAGCCGAGACAAGACAGCCTGTCAATGATACTCCATCAACAGGCTGTGTGCAAGATTTATCTTTTGTAAAAACCACCTGTCATCAGGCGGTTTCGCTACCCAACCTCAAGCGGGTAACAGTACGAAACCAAGCTTTAGAGCTCGGCAACCCAGAGGCCATGCAGGTTGCAATACTCGTACACAGCGAGCGGCTTGTCGCCTTCAGCCACAGCGAAGGTAGCAACAGGCTCGGCGTCGGAGGAAAGCGGAGCGAACTGATAGCCCTTCTCCGTCACAAGGCAGATCATCTGGATGTAATGCTCGGGAGTCATGGGATGCTCAACCTCACCAACGCGAACGCTCACCACGGAGCCCTCAACGGAGACGGCCGGAACGTGCTTCTCCTTGGCAGCATCGACAGCACCAGCCTCAAGCAGAGCCATCTTCTCACCGCAGCAGATCAGAGGCACGCCAGAATCGACAACCTTGACAGCGATATTTCCACAGTGCTCGCAACGATAGAACTCGATCTTCATAACGGACTCCTTTTCAGATTCTCGTTTTAATGTTTCCTGCTACCTATATGTTACTTTGTTAGTAACATTTTGTAAAGCAGAAAGAAGATCTTTTTACGACCTGAGAAAAAATCGTGATTGCCGCGTTAATAAGCAGGGAAAAAATACGTCGAGGACGGCCTCATGCGATCGAAGCATCGCGCACCCATCGAAACACCACACGCTGCCGAAACGCAAAACACTAACGACGCACCGGGCGTCGTCGGAGGCAGTCGCCGCTAAAGCTCGGCGCACTCCTCTTCGGGCATGCCACGCTGCGGCAGCTTCTTCACCGCCGCAAACACCAGCAAGCCGATTCCCGCCACAATGAGCGGCAACGAGAGCAGCTGGCCCATGGTCACCCAATCGAAGAACAGGTAACCCATGTGTGCGTCAGGCTGACGCACGAACTCAATGGCAAAGCGGAAGATGCCGTAAAGCAGGAGGAAGGAGCCGATAAAAGTACCCTGCGGACGGGGCGGAACCTTGCGCGAAAGCAGGTACAGCACGCACAGGATGACAAGACCCTCCAGGACGGCCTCATAAAGCTGCGTAGGATGGCGGGGAATCATACCGGCAGATCCGCCAAAGATGACGCCCCACGGCATATCGGTGGGCGCACCCCAAAGCTCGCCGTTGACGAAATTAGCGCAACGACCAAGGAACAGGCCGATCGGAGCCGTGATAGCACCAAGGTCTGCCAGCGTAAGGAACGAAGCTCCCGTAATGCGAGAAGCAGCGAAGCCTCCGATGATGACGCCGATCAGGCCACCGTGGAAGCTCATGCCTCCCTGGCTCAAGTTGAGAATGGAAAGAGGGTTGCTCCAATAATGCCCGTCGCCGTAGAAGATGACGTAGCCGAGACGCGCACCAAGAATAGTGCCCAGCATCACGCAGATAGCGACGTTGAGCATGGCGTCGTAATCAAGCTTCACTTCCCAGCGCTTCGCAATTCGATAAAACAGCAGCGAGCACAAAAGGAAGGCAAGCATATAGGCCAAACCGTACCAACGGACCTCAATAGGGCCCAGCGCAAAGGCGACAGGATCAAGCGCCTGATAGATATTATTGAGCATTCAAAAACCCCATGGCACCGACTCTGACCGCCGCATCGTAAAGCTCACCATGCATATCGGCCGGTACGGGCTGGATCGAAGAAATACGAGCGCCGCAAGTCGGGCAGCGCAGAGAGAAGAGGGCCGTGTTGGCGCCGAGAGCCATCATGGACTCGCAATCGTGAACATCCAGAGTCGTTGCACTGCATGCGGGGCATGCCAACGCCTGAACCATACACCACCACCCTCTCGAAAAAGGACCTAACGAGGCCTCATTGTATCACTGATGACCAATCGGACAACCTGCTAGACCCTACAGAAGGAAGCGATTCGGGTTTCCTACGCGCTCGATCGGCTCGACACGATCCGCAGTCTTCGGACCATGCTTCAGGAAGTGCTCGCAGAAGCGGCAGACCTGCTTGACCGCAGCATCATAATCGCGCTCGGGATTAAGCAGAATGTCAAAATCACCGCACACCACATGCGTCTTACGATGACATGCCGCAAAGTGGCAGTCAGCAGGACAGGGCTCACCCGGCACATTATGCGGGCACCTGCTTTGCATCTCATCGTCGCAGCCGCGACGCTCCCAGCACTTTTCCATACACCAAACCTCTTTCAGTTAATAAAAGAAGGGGCCTGTCTCCAAGCCCCTTCCCTATTACGCGTGTTATTCGTTAGACAGCGGGAACAACGCGGAGAACGCCAGGGACGCGCTCCTTGAGAATGCGCTCAACGCCGTTAGCGAGGGTCATCTGAGACATCGGGCAACCCTTGCAAGCACCCTGAAGCTCAACAACGACGGTGCCGTCTTCCTCAACAGCGACGAGGGCGACATCGCCACCATCAGCCTGGAGGCTGGGGCGGATAAGCTCGAGAACGGCCTTCACATCTTCCTTATTAACCATGATAGTCCCCTTTCGAAGTTTGGTTCATGGGGCAATCATAGCACAGGGCTGACGGAAGCTAATCGACGGGCAGCCAATCCTGTCCAACGATTACCAAAACATCGGTCTCAAACTTGTAGTAGCCCGTATCGCTGAGGAACGCGCGACCGACGCCCGCATCTTCCACGATGGCGAGAGCCGCATCTGCGTTCTTCGGATCGGAATACACAACCAGAGTTTCGGGATACATGGCGCCATCGTCAGTGTTTCCAATGGCGTCAATAACATAGCCCTTTGCAGCCAAGAGTTCACCCATCTTGGCGCCCATGCCGGTCACGCCGCCACCGTTGCGAATCTCGACGACAACCTTCGAGCGGTCGACGTCGATAACCTCCTCGGCCTTGTAGAGAGGATCGATGCCCGCTTCAACATTGGCCATCATGTTTTCCCATTCGCCGCCGTAGGCCACGTAGCCACCACTTGCCTCATAACCGGGCATCAATGCCGAGTAGAAAGACAGGGTCTCGTAAGGCCTGAGCGATTTTCCGAGATCAAGCAGCTGGGAAGCGCTCCAATCGGTCTGAATGGATTCCGCAACATCGGCAACTACACCAGCAAAGTCAATGCCTTCGGAAATCAATGCGACACGCAGAAGCTCGAGGCAAAACGCAACGCGCGTGTTTTCACGAGCAGTAGCACCGCCCACGAGGTTATCTGCGCGAAGAACCGTAAGAGCAGATCGAGCGTTGAGCTGGCGCTCACCCGCCTCAAGATGCACGGTTCCCGCATCAGGATCGTCAACTTCCTCGGGTAGCGTGATGGTGACATTCCCGAACAGATCAATCAGCTTCGCAATACCCGCGGTATCCGTTCTCACATAATGAGAAATGCCGACTCCCGCGAATTCTGCGATCTTGGTAATCAGCTCGGCATCGCCGCCCAAACCACGAGCCATGTACAGCGGATGATATTCGCCATCGGAAAGATGCACCGACAAGCTCGACGGAATACCGATCATAGTGATCAAGCGCGCTTCCTCATCGATGCGCGCAAGAATGTACGCATCGGTTTCAGCACCGCCAACAGAGGTTGCAGTACCCAGCTCCGCCGCGAACAAGGCGTAGTAAGCACCCTGATCAGGCTCGGCAACCAAAGCCTGCGCAGCGTTGGAATCAGCCAGAGAAAGCTTGGAGTCAGATGTCTTGAAGTAGGCGAACACACCTACGCCGACTGCCACTAGCGCAGCAAGAAGCAAAAGGAGAAGGACAACGGCGGCGCTTTTGACCTTCGACTTGCGCTGGACACCCTGGGTGTAACCCACTCGTCCGCTTCGACGACGGTACGCCGCATCGCTCTCGCCAGAAAGCGTCATAGGCTGAACGTAGTCCACGTAACCACGAGACGCCTGACGGCTCTTGCGTGTATTCGAGAATTCAACATGCGAGGCGTTCATCTGCTGCCCAGCGCGGCCCGAACGAACGGAACGCGAAGAACCACCGGTACGGGCAGAACGAACGGAGCCCTCGGTACGGGTAGTACGAGCAGAGCCTTCACTGCGAGCAGCGCGAGCAGATACGTCGACTCGGGCAGAGCGAGCAGAGGCGTCGGCGCGAGCAGCACCAACAGAGCTGTCGATACGAGCGGAACGGGCGGAAGCATCGGTACGAGCGGTGCCAGCAGAGCCGCCTGCGCGAACAGAACGCGCAGAGTCGCTGGAAACCGTGGTTCGGCCGGCAGCTGAAGCGGCACCCGCATGGGAACCGCGGCTCGCATGGCTTCCACGAGTTGCACGACCAGCAGATGCTGCATGCGCGCCAGTGGTGTAATCCTCAGCGCGTCTTCTCGTGTGTCGAGGAGTCGCGTCAGAATTCCTTCTGCTATCAGGCATTACGAATACCTCGATCGCTAATCGATCAGCTCGCGCCTAACATCGGCACCAAGCGATGCAAGCTTGCCGACGTAGTCTTCGTAACCGCGATCGATATGACGGATCTCATGAACACGGGTCTCGCCCTCAGCATCAATTCCAGCCAGAACAAGAGCCGCACCAGCGCGCAGATCAGTCGAGGAAACAGGGGCGCCCTGGAGACGACCCACGCCACGAACGATTGCATGATGATCCTCGATGGTAATGTCGCCGCCCATGCGTCCAAGCTCTGCGGCAAACATGAATCGATTCTCAAAGACGTTCTCGGTAATGACGGAGGTACCCTCAGCGCGTGCCGTCAGAAGCATGAACTGAGCCTGAAGATCGGTGGGGAAACCAGGATGCGGCAGAGTCTGAATCTCGGTGGCCACAAGGGGCTTCGTACGAGAAACGGTAATCCAGTCCTCACCCGTCTCAACATCGCAACCCATAGCGCGAAGCTTGAAGATTGCCATGCGAAGGAACGAGGGGTCAATACCGCGAACCGTCACGGGGCCGCCCATAAGCGCACCGCCAGCAAGGAAGGTACCAGCCTCAATGCGATCGCCAACCGTCGTGTGCTCACACGGACCGAAAGACTCAGAGGGCACGCCCTCGATCTCGATGATGGAGCTACCAGCACCTTCGATCTTTGCACCCATGGAGATAAGCATCTGAGCGAGATCCTCGATCTCGGGCTCACGGGCAGCGTTCTCGATAACGGTCTTGCCTTCTGCGGCGACAGCGGCCATCAGGAGGTTCTCGGTAGCACCCACGCTCGGGAAGCTGAGCGTCACATGTGCGCCATGCAGCCCGTTAGGCGTGCTAGCAAGCAAGTCGCCATGCTCGACGTCGAACTTAACGCCAAGAGCCTCGAGGCCAACCAGATGCATGTCAATCTTACGCGCACCGATCTGGCAACCACCCGGCATAGCCACGTGAGCCTTGCCAAAGCGGCCGATCAGCGGACCGAGAACGGAAATGCTTGCGCGCATCTTGGAAACAAGCTCATAAGGAGTCTTGTAGCTGTCGACGGAAGCCGTGTCGATGATGAGAGTGTGGCCGTCGCGCTCAACAGTCGCACCAAGACGCGTAAGGACTTCGCTCATGATGGCGATGTCAGAAATGAAAGGAACGTTATGAAGAATGGTCTTACCACGTCCAAGAAGAGTAGCCGCCATGAGTTTGAGCGCCGAATTCTTAGCGCCGGAAACCCATACCTCACCCTTCAGCGTACCATTGCCGCGTACGACGATGATCTCTTCAGACATACCAGACCTTTCCACAGCGTTTCTTTGTCCATGATTATAAAGAAAGGCCCGATCGAAATTGACGATCGGGCCTTTCTTCCAAAGTTTCTCTACTCAAGCCACGTTCCGAGTTATTGAGGCCGACGCTTAAGCGCAGCCAAACATGGCATTGAGGAAGGTCGCCGTCACTTTATGACGGAAACCATTAAGCACCGAGGCCGAAGCGCAGGAAGCTCTTGACGACGATGGTGCCACCGAGAGCCTTTGCGCACTCAGCGACGTACTGGTTGACGGTCTGGTCACCGTTCTTGACGAAGGCCTGCTCGGTGAGGCAGTTCTCCTTGTAGAACTTCTCCATACGGCCCTCAGCCATCTTCTGCTGGATGTTCTCGGGCTTGCCGGACTCAGCAGCCTGTGCCTTGTAGATTGCCATCTCGCGCTCAGCAACCTCAGCGGGGACATCCTCGCGGGTAGCGGAAACCGGGTTGATAGCAGCAACCTGCATAGCGAGGTCGCGGCCGCACTTCTGGAAGTCCTCAGCAGCAGCGTCGACACCCTCGAGACCGAAGGAAACGAGAACGCCGATCTTGCCAGCGCCGTGGACGTATGCAGCAACACCGTCAGCCTCGACGATCTGAACGCGGCTGATCTGGATGTTCTCGCCCATCACGTGGATAGCGTCGGTCAGGATAGCCTCAACGGTCTCGCCCTCGAACTCAGCAGCCTTGAGAGCCTCGACATCGGTAGCCTTAGCAGCCAGAGCAGCACGAGCGATACGCTCAGCGTAAGCCTGGAACTTGTCGTTGATAGCAACGAAGTCGGTCTCGCAGTTGATCTCGACGACAACGCCGGTCTTGCAATCCTCGGAGACGAGAGCAACGATGGTACCCTCGTTGGTAGCGCGGCCAGCCTTCTTAGCAACAGCAGCGAGGCCACGGGTGCGCAGAACGTCAACAGCCTTGTCGAGGTCGCCGTCGACCTCGGTCAGAGCCTTCTTGCACTCCATCATGCCAGCGCCAGTCATCTCGCGCAGTTCCTTGACCATTGCAGCGGTAATAGCAGCCATAGCTCTATCCTTTCTGTAGAACAATTGGTTGCGACCAATTAAGCCGCAACCAATCTGTACTTAGTAAAAGTTACTCAGCCTCGACAGCCTCAGCAGCCTCGACAGCCTCGCCCATCTCAGCGGCGGTAACAGGCTCGCCGATGCCAGCGACGACAGCGTCAGCGATGAACTCAGCCATCATGCGGACGGAACGGATTGCGTCGTCGTTAGCCGGGATGCCGAAATCGACGTCGTCCGGGTCGCAGTTGGTGTCAAGGGTGCCGACAACAGCGATGCCGAGACGCTTAGCCTCGCGGATAGCGATCTCCTCGCGGTTGGTGTCGATAACGAAGATGGCGTCGGGGGTGCGCTTCATGTTGCGGATACCGTTGAGGTTAGCCTGCAGCTTGCCGAGCTCCTTGTGCAGAAGGATCTGCTCCTTCTTGGGCAGGAGAGCCATGCGGCCGTCAGCGTCCATAGCCTCGAGCTCCTCCATGCGCTGAACGCGAGTGCGGATGGTGACGAAGTTGGTCATCATGCCGCCGAGCCAACGAGCGTTGACGTAGGGCATGCCGCAACGGTTAGCAGCGTCAGCAACGGCCTCCTGAGCCTGCTTCTTGGTGCCGACGAAGAGAACGGTGCCACCCTTCTTAGCGAGGTCGGACACGAAGGTGTAAGCCTTGTCCATGCCGATGAGGGTCTGCTTAAGGTCGATGATGTAGATATCACCACGGTTGCCGAAGATGTACGGCTTCATCTTGGGGTTCCAGCGACGGGTCTGATGACCGAAGTGGGTGCCTGCGTCAAGCAGGGTGGAAATGCTAATCTTAGCCATTCCTATTTCTCCATTCGTTAGTCCTCTGCCCATGGTCATCCCTGCGACCGCAGCCTTTTCCGGTGGCCACTCGCGGTGCAAGTCACATGGACATGTGAAATTTACAACCCGTCAAGTATAGGTTTCCAAAAGCACTAATGCAAGTCCTAATCTGCGGAAATATCGATATTTCGTAGTCGCGGCATCGTGCACGTAAAGCACACTCCCCCGCTCGGAAATTCGCCTCCGAAGCTCCGATAACCCTGAGTAAATTGGTCAGACTTGTGGATTATATTCCACAGTTTCAGAAGGCGCTCTGGCTATCGTTTCACCCCATGAAGCATACGAGGACGCATACGATTTTTCATAAGCAAATCGGTATCAACGTGGGCATTATCCGAGAAGAAAAGGGTTTGTCCCAGACCGATCTTGCCCTTCGTACGGGTATCGATAGGTCCTATATCAATCGTTTGGAAAACGCGAGGGCAAACTGGAGCGTTGACCATCTCATCACCGTTGCCGACGGCCTCGACGTCCCCATAACCAAGCTATTTGATGGACTAGATCAGTGTCCGCCTCGCGACGTAGATCCCTTCGACTACGCGATATCCGGCATCGCCACACGCGAAAGCGCAGATCAGTAAACGCAAGAGGTGTGTCAGATGAAGGGCGGGGGCGTGTCGCCTGGCGGGGGTGAATTA
>JAFYTB010000179.1 GCA_017559045.1 Eggerthellaceae bacterium
AAAAGGGGACTACGGACAAAATCTTGGACATTGATTACGTCTTAGGAGGTTGTTCGTGTACCCCGAAGAAGTCCGCACTCCCTTCTTTGCGTTTGAGATTGCAATTAACCAAACGAAAAATGCCCCTGGGCGAACCATGGGGCAGGACTTGGCCTCGGTTGCCTTCTGCGCGGCACCTTACCGCGTTCGGAAATGAGACAAAAGGAGGACAGTGTGAGGCCCAAGCTATTGGAAATTGTAAGGCATTAGTGCTCATCTATGTGCGCAAGATGGGTGTCCCTGCAGCAACTTCATCAAGCAAAGTAATCAAGCTGCCGACTGGAGCTCGGAGACCCATGTGCCATTAGGCGCGCAGACGCCAGGGTATTTCGTGAGGCGCGTTCTCCCGGCGCGAAAGCCTATCTGCAACCGGTGTTGCTCGCGAGTCCCCCGGCCGGAGGCTCCAGCCGGGGGGAGCGGGTTTAAGCTGCAAGTGCGAAGGTCAGGCGAGCTCCGATGAGCCCGTACTCGTTTCGGAATCTCTGCTTTGCCTCCCTCATCGTGCAGTTCGTGTAGGGATACTGGGTTCCGTACAGGCCCCTGGTGCGCCCCACGGCTAGGAAATGGAAGACGAAATTCCGCGAGCCCTTGCGCTCGATGATGACCTCGGATCCCGTGTCTACCACCATGTCCAGCCGGCCCTCGGCCCACGCTCGGCGCGTCTCCCGGATCCGCATGCCCATCTGCCTCGGGTAGTCTCTCATTCAGGTCCTCCTTTTGTCTCATTTCCGATGTCACTATTATAAAACTAATAGCTTATGCAAATTGTAAGGATGGAGAGGATTCGCATATTCTTCGCACTCCCTCTGTACTCCACGCTCTCCGACCACCAAAAAGAAGCCCGCCATTTCTGACGGGCTTCGGTGCCTGCGGCGGCTGTTTGCTATGGGAGATCGGCCTCTCCTTGCCCCGGCTCCGCTCTTTCGCCGCCGCAGGCGGTGTCGGATTGAGATAGAAAGGAGTTTGGGGCGATGCGCGGGGCAGCTTAGCTGGCGAGGCTCTCGAAGGTTTCCATCAGGACGCGCATTTCCTCGTCTCCCTTAGCGATCTGGCGGTAGCGCTCGAGGAAATCGATTTCACGGGCACGGGCCTCCATCTGCGCAATGAGCTGAATGCGCTGGTTCTCCTTCTCCAGGTGCTTGGCCCATCGCTCGACGTCGATCTTGTCGACGATGGGTTTCACCTTGCTGGGCTCAATGCTGCGGGGATAATCGATCAGCGACTCCACGCGACCGAACATGAGGTGGCCATCGCCTCGCTTGTGCGGATCGCAGTTTACGGCCACCGTGTCGCCAACGTTTACTTCAAGGTAAGAGGGGACGGAATAGGTGTAGAGAGCGGAGTTCGACTTGAGTCGGATTTCTGCGTATGTCATGGTAAATCTCCTGTTCAGGATCGTTTTTTACGGGGATATCGCCCCAGGCCTCTTGGGAAGGCCCGGGACTTGAGTGAGGGGAGGACGAACTAGCAGGTGCTATGAATTCCGATGTGATGGCGAACTAGGGCTCGATCATCGCCGATCACTACGATGCTGATGTTGTCGAAGCGCACCGTCATGTCGACCGCATCGTAGTCCGTGAGGAAGGCCAGCGCGATCTTCTCGTACTGTGCCCGCTTCTCGGCGACGTTCGTTTCGGCAGGGAAGCCTCCCTTGTCATCCCTGCAGGTATTGACCTCGACAAAGACCAGGGTGTCTTCATCGTTCGCGATGATGTCGACCGTGCCTGCGTAGCAGCTCCAGTTGCGCTCGATCACATCGTAGCCGCGACGCTCGAGGAACTTTGCGGCGGCTTCCTTGCCGCGCTGGTCGAGGATCTTGGCATCCTCGCGGGACTCGGTCGTTGCGCTTTCCATCTCGCGGGTGGTTTCAGCGGTGATCGTTGCTTTGCTAGTCATATCGGAACTCCTTTCTATGTCTCATTTCCGATATCGCTATTATAGAGCTAATAGGCTATGGAATTATTGAGGGTGAAGGGAATTCGCAACTCTTACGCACTTTCTCCGTACGCCGGGTCATGCAGGACGCTCTGACAAATCGTGCCCGATGGAATGCTGTGAACCTCGCCCAGCGGAATGCCGCTAAGACAGAAAACCCCACCGACCCTCAATACGGGCAGACGGGGTTGTTCGATTGCGTTGTTGCATAGCCTTGCTAGATGGGTTTCACGATCCCGTGCTTCGCTA
>JAFYTB010000014.1 GCA_017559045.1 Eggerthellaceae bacterium
GCGGCGGCTCGGGCTGCTGCTGGTCGTATTTGGGATGGCGCTGACTTTATACCTCCGTTTCGGCTGGCTGCCGACCGTCCGGGAGCTGGTGATCATGGAGCTGGACAACGAGACCTCCGACCTGATCAACGAGGCCGTGGACGCCTATATCGCCGGGGGCCAGCTCCGCTACGACGATCTCGTCAGCCTGGAGCGATGCGGCCAGGGCCTCCAGCTCCTGGGTGTCCAGGGCCTCGGGGAGGGTGAGCCGATAGATGCCGATGTCGGAGAGATAGTACTTCTCCTGGGAGCCGAGAGAACGGCGGGACTTCATGTCAAATCTTCTGCACTTGCAGATTATCTTTGCGCTCTCCATGATGGAGAGGTAACGCGCGACCGTCTCGCGGCGCAGAGGCAGACGCTCCACGTTGTTGAAATGCTCGGCGATGTTCGCGGAGTTGATCGGGGCACCGAAGTTGTTGACGACATAGGTTAGGACGCGCTCAAACACGTCCATGTTGCGTATCTTCACGCGCCGCTTGATGTCCTTCTCGATAATCTGCGCGATTACGTCCCGTACATAAGCCTGCTTCGCATCACCGTCCGCTAGCTCGAGCGCCTTGGGGAAGCCACCAAACGTCAGGTACTCTTCCAGGTCCTCGCGACGAGATGCATGGGGCTCGGCCCCGAGGAAATCCCGCATGTCCAGCCACTCGCCAAAGTCCAGCGTGAACATCTCGAACTCGATGTAGCGTCCCGTGAGCTTGGTGACCAGCTCGCCGGAGAGCAGGTAGGAGTTCGAGCCCGTGAGGAAGATGGAGACGTCTCCCTCCTCGCGCCATCCGTTGACCACCGGCTCGAACCCCTCAACGTTCTGCACCTCATCGATGAAGAGGTATCGCATGCCGGATTCGGGCATGCGACGCTCAATCTCTGCGTCCAGGTCGTCGGCAGTCTTGACGTGGCGTAACGAGCGTTTGTCGAGATTGAGGTAAACGATGCTCTCCTCCTGCACGCCACGGGTACGAAGTTCGTCCATCACGGTGAGCAACAGGCAGGACTTGCCGCAACGACGGATGCCCGTGATGACCTTTATGATGTCGCTGTCGTAGAACGGCCTGAGTTTTGCCAAGTACGACTCGCGTGGATAGATGCGCGGCAACCTCTCACCTACCTTCCCAATCGGAAAACACGTCGGAGTGCTTATCGAGTGTATGCGCGACACTTAGCTCCGCAAACTCACCTTGTGGGCAAGACACCCGCTTGACTAGGTCCTTGCGCACCATGTAGTCGGTAAAGCAGCCCTTGAGCCTATGGCTTAAACTGTTCATGAACCATCTTTCCGTAGCGGCCATTTGTCACCAGTATTTAGCTATAACTCGATGCGTGCATCCGTATAGCACGATAACTTCATTGTCAAATCCCTTAAAGAGCCTGTCAGACGATACCTTTCCCTGTTTTCTTCAATTACATTAATCATTGGGTGAGACAAGAAGCTAATTACATCTGTAATCTCATCTTCTAATTTAGAGCCTCCGTTTGCCGCTGAAAGTCCAGATTGAATCATTAAAATCTTGATTTCATCTATGTTGCAAAATCCGCCGTACTGATTTATTACAATTGGCGAGGATAGTGCACGAAGCAAGTATTTAAGGATTCTTTGCTTTCGTTCAGAAGCAGCAAATAGCGACTCTAAATCGTCATCTTCCACTTTACCACTCATCTCAAAAAGCCGCCTATATTCCCCCGTACTGAGAGGCGTTGCCTCATGCTTCTCTAGTAGTTTGCAGAGCATATCGACCCCCATAAAGACCACGGCATTTCCCTCCGCATAGTCACCTTCCTGCGTAGATTTGCCGAACCGAGCACCAATGACAACGCTGTATTTGGCCCCATGCTTATCCCTATGGTTCTTTAGTGGGACAAATTTTATATTGCTATCAACACTTCCTGATGCTGAAGTCTTTGCATCAACACACACAGCATATGTATCACTTGTTCCAATCTGACCAGTCAATAGCACATCAGTGTCAGCAGGACCGCCAATCTGTTCCGATTCGAAACCGAGCATCGCAAAAGCTCTCATACAAGCAATTTCAAAACGTTTCGGATGAGAAGAGTCGGTCGCCGCGATCCGCAATTCAGTCTCCATATCAAGAAGCTCGGGCGAGAATTTTCTCTCCATGCCAGATTGAACCC
>JAFYTB010000180.1 GCA_017559045.1 Eggerthellaceae bacterium
TCATCAATCTCAAGCTGTCCAGGGAAACCCACCCCGCGCCCTCCACGTTCACCTCTCGGATGCTCGTGAGCGGGTTGGCAGGATCGTCTGGGCACGCGGACCGACCAGCATGGTGGAGGAGACAAACGAACACCCCGGCGCGGTGTTCTTCGGATTGCTTGATATGGTTCAACGAAGCGGAACGATGCGCTGGTGGCACTGCGAAGCGTGCGGAGAAAACTACCTGATAAAAGATTTCGACTATCTTTCTAGCGAAACGTGCGAGAGATGCGGTGCAAGGAAGGATTGCGCCGATGACATAGCCGTCCTTCATAGATGGGAGAAGGCGCAACGCGATGAGGAAATCAGCAAGCGGTCGTCCTACCTGCTCGATGCTTATACACGTTTTCCCCTAACAGCCCAAGATATCTTCGATACGAATGGTTTTTGGGAATTCGTGATGAGCGAAAGGCCCGACTTGGCCAACTGCGGTCTGTTCACTTACCACCTGCGCGAATCTGAAGAGTTGATATCAATGATTCGCGCAGATATCCAAGAGTGTGAGCAGCGCTACTTGATAATCGCTTACGAAACATGCCTGAAAAATGGAGAAGTGGAGAAAAGGAGCGGCAATCCCTTAGTGAGAAATATTCGAAATCGCATGCCAGAACAGCTAAAGAGTGGGGTTTCGAGGATGATAAAGGAGTCTGGTTGTTTGGTCTCTGGCAGACACGGTGTTTCAAGGGTGCAACCTGATCCCTCCAATCCCCAATATTTAGCTTAATCCCATGTCTTCGACTTACGGGTTTGAATACATTTTCGGGTTACCCGCAATCCCAAATGCAAGGATTGTCCTGCTCGAGTCGTAATCTCGGTCGCGAATGACAGGAGGGCGTGGGCGCCTTTGTCTAAGCTATTTCCTCTTCACGGGAATCTGCACTTCCGTAAGCCACTCGGCTACGCTCTGCTTGTTCCAGATGCCGTCGATATAGCTGCTTCTCGGTTCGCCTGCGATTTTGTAGCCGTTACGCTCTATCCACTCAGCCGCGTGCGTGAAGGCGGCACCCATGTCCTCGTATGCGCCCTCGTGCATGACCGATACGACATCTATTGCGGGCGTCCTCTCAAACCAGATGTCATCGAAGCCCTCTCGCAGTTCGGTCACCGCCTCGCAGAACAGGATGCGATTATCCGTCATCCTCCACTCCGCATCGAGATTTACGATGTAGCAGTACTCTGGAGCCGCGAGTTTCAAGTCCGGATACCTATCGCGGAGTCGTTCACCCAAGGCCGGAATCTCCGTGAAGTACTCCCTGAACGAGGGCATGAGAAATTCCTTGCAGTAGATGATCTGCTCGGGCACGTGCTTCACCGTTGCACTGTACGACATGGTTTCGTCCTCCTTACTCTTCTCCAATATGAACAGAGCCCGAGAGAGCATGTCCTGCCGCACGGCGATTTCTTCTTGCAGGTCGGCGACGTGCTTCTCCAACGCTGCCCGGGCGTCGTCACCGGATACGATGCCCGACACTTCGCTCAGCGAAAACCCCGCCTGCCGAAGCGACTGGATGAGATGCAGATCCGCCAACTGTGAAGCCTCGTAGATCCTGTAGCCCGTGGAGCGGTCCACGGAACGAGGCTTCAAAAGCCCCAGTTCATCGTAGTGGCGAAGAGTCTTCACGGTAGTCATCGCCATCTTCGAGAACTCTCCGATTCGCAACATGTCTCCCCTCTCCCTTGCTCTTCGGACATCGTAGACCCTCCCGTAACGGGAGGGTCTAATCGAGAAACGGAATGCCCTCGAGACGAGCCTTACACTAAACGCCCGTTTTGCCACGCTGGCTATAATAGGCTGCACTCGCAGTCGCCATGAGCGCAACACCCGAGGCCACCATGATCCACTGCAGCGGGACCGAATCGGCCATCGCTCCAAAGATGACCATTCCGATCGGATAGCAACTCGAGTACAGCGAACCCATAAGTCCGAAGACGCGCCCCATCATGGATTCCTCCGATTCCTCTTGAAGTATGGTCGTGATGACAGTCTGCACCGCAGTCAGGGCAACGCCATACACCGTCATAAAAGCAAGGTAGAGAACGAAGCTGCGGCTTACACCCATGGCTATCGCCGTTACTCCGAACAGAGCCAGCCCCAACGCCAGCGTCAACCTACGCTCGCTGAAACCTCCCCATACGCCCATGAGAAGACCACCCGCCGCCATGCCTGCGAAGCCGACGAGCTCCACCGCGGTCAAGTACCAGTAGGTGTCACCGTAGACGCGGCTTACGAACAAACCCGCCAGGA
>JAFYTB010000181.1 GCA_017559045.1 Eggerthellaceae bacterium
CGGCCACGCTCATCGACCATCGTATCGAGGCCATTCGGCAAACGCTTCAGCAGTGCGCCAAGGCCAACTTTGTTCAGCACCTCGACCAATTCCGCATCAGTTGCCGAGGGCTTGGCAAGCGCAAGATTCTCACGCAGGGTCCAGTTAAAGAGGTGCGGATCCTGGCGAATGACGCCAACCACATGTGAAATCTCGGAACCCAGCGAATCGGCACTCAGCCCAGCGATGAAGACAGAACCGCTGTCGGGCGTGCGCTCGCCTCGCATCAAAGACGCCATTGTCGATTTGCCCGCACCACTGCGACCCAGCACTGCAATGCTTTGACCAGCGGGGATGCGAAGATCAAACCCCGAAAGGACCTCGCCCGCGCCGGACCCATACGTAAAGGAGACGTTTTCGAAGCAAATAGCGGGAACGGGGTTACCCGGATCTGTTTCAGCGCCAAAGAGGGATGGCTCGCAAGAAGCGCTTCCGGCGGAAGGGGATTTGACGGAGGAGCAGCCGATTGAAGCATCCTTCTCAAGCGCGCTTCCCTCTCCCTTCGAAAGTCTGTTCATGCGCTCAATAGAGTCACCGTACGTAACCAAACCCATCGCCGCCTCACTTGCGGGAGAGAAGGACTCGATTAGCGGGAACAAGCAAAGCACAAACGCGGCAATCCAATTCCCCGCATGCGCCACGGCATTTTCTGGAGTAATAGCCGCCAGCGCACCAGCGAGACCTCCTGCAGGATTCGCAGGCGCAAAAGTGGAAGCAGCCCAAACAAGCAGCACAACCGCAGCAACTCCAAAAGCAACCTGAGCAAAGACATCACGCCAGCGATTGAATCTGGCCACGCCAACCTCAATGGCATCTGCCTCTTGCTGCAGCTTGGCGTAGCGACCGAGATAGTCCTCGGCGCGACCGGAGTAGACCCAGTCGGCCACGCCCAAAACGTTATCGGCAAGATCAGCATACAACTGAGCTTTGACGGCTTTCGCCTTCTCAAGACGTGCACCATTTACGCATACCGACACGGCTGGCAGCACGAAAACCACGATGCCGAGAAGCAGGGCCATGGCCAACGCAAGCGCGCCACTGAAAAGGCCGAGCGCAACGACAACCAACATATATAAGAGCCATGCAATAGCCAGCGGGAAGACCGTACGCAGATACAAGTTCTGTACGTGCTCGATATCTTCCGCAAGAAGACCCAAAACCTCGCCCATCTTTTTGGTCGACCTACTTGCCACCGGAGCGGATTCAATAACCTGATACAAACGACGACGCAGCTCACTCGTCATACGAAGAGCCCAATCGTGGCTGACTAGGCGCTCGAGATAGCTAAGGGCAGGCTTTCCCACACCGAAGATGCGCACATACAGCGAGGGAACGTGAACGGCGAGCACCGTGAAGGGCAAGGTGGCCGCAAGCGAGATCATGTAGCCAGAGGTGAACATAAGCGCACCCGAGAAAGCCGCAGCAATCAGACCCAGCGCTAAAGCGAGCGCCAGCACACGCCAGTATCGCGTGAAGAAGGGCTTCACCCACGTGTCCTCAGCCCACGCTTTGAGAATGTGACGCTTGAGGGACGGAGGATTAACTGTCGCATTTTGCTTCGCAGGAATGTGACGGTTGATCCTCCGTCCCTCAAGCGCCACATCCATGGGATTGACTCCATGGCGAGCGTGCCATTCCTCAGCCGAACCCTGCCAGGCAATACGACCCGACTCGATTTCGATGACATAGTCCATCTCGGACATCCAATGCAGGCGATGCGTGGCGAAAAAGACCAGCTTGTCCTCCATGAGCGGAATGATGCGTTCCTTCAGCTCAAGCTCGGTTTCAATATCAAGATGAGCCGTCGGCTCGTCAAGCAACAAGACATCGCGATCTTCGACCAAAAACGCACGAGCCAGCGCAACGCGATGGGCTTGACCGCCGGAAAGCGCACGCGCACCCTGGCCAATCATCGTATCCATGCCATCGGGAAGCTGGGAAACAAGCTCGTCAAGACCCGCCAAGCTGATAGCCTCCAGAACCTGCTCATCGCTTGCCTCGGGGCAATAAAATGCCACGTTCTCGCGCAAGGTAGCATGGAAGATATACGGATCCTGCGGAATGAAGCTGGCCCTCGTCTGCCACTGCTGGCAGCGCAACGTCAACGCAGCTGCACCGTCGACGGAAACTCGACCCCCAACTGGATCGAAGAAGCCGCCAAGCAAAGACAGCAGCGTCGATTTGCCCGAACCGCTGGCGCCAATAACGCCCACCTTGCACGGTCCCTGAACCGAGAAACTGACGTCACACAAAGCGTCCTTATGGTCACTATAGGAAAAACCGACGCCATTGAACTCAAGCAATGGAGCCTTATGGGAAGAAGCACCGGCGACGCGCTCGTCCGCGCGAGCCGCAGCGAAAGCGCAGTCGCCACCATCGTTGATTGCTCCGCGCTTTTCATTCTCTTCCGCACGCTCCAGGACAGATCGAATAGCGGCAAAAGCGCTGCGCCCATCAAGCGATGCGTGGTAGTCGGAAGCAAACTCGCGAATAGGTCTGAAGTATTCAGGAACCATGATGAGAACCGCCAGAGCGGGAAGGAACTCCATCGATCCCTCCACCAAGCGGAAGCCCAACATAACCGCCACGCCCGCCAACGCCAAGGTGGCAAACATGTCGAGCACAGTGCTAGACAAAGTAGCGATCCTCAGGGTTTTCATGGTCATCTCGCGGAAACGCTCTGATGCAGCGAAAATACGCGACTCGTAAGGCTTGCTCTGACCGAAGGCCTTCAGCTCGTCGATACCAGAAAGCGAATCCATGAAGTGATTCGCCATACGCTGAAACTCACCATGCCTGCGAGCAGCATCATCCTGTGCGGTATGCCCAATCATGACCATGTACAAGATGATGAAGGGGAAGCAAACAAGCGCGATAACACCCGAAATCCAGTCAAGTGGGAAGATGGCGAGGAGCAACACCAGGGGCACGATCACAACAGCGACGATCTTCGGAACAATGAGGCCGATATAGATACGAACATCCTCAATGCCATCGACGACGGTTTGCACAACGGAAGCCGAACCCATACCCTGCACCAAAGCAGGACCAGCAGTGAACACGCGACCCAACAGCCGATCACGCAAATCGGCAGCGCATTTTCCGGAATAGCGATCAAGCAGCGAGCTCTGAACGCTCAGAACAAGCTGCCTCAATACAAAGCAAGCGAAGAAAAGGGCAATCCACAGGGCCTGGTCGGCAAGAAGCCCACCGCCCCACAGGTTCACAATAGCATTGGCAAGTCCAAGAGCCTGCCCTACCACGCAAAACGCGCGCAACAAGGAGAGCAGCAGGACCGCAGCAAGCGTGCCGTGAATTCCGGGCAACTTGAAAATCGCCTTATCGATCATCGCCTTCCCCTTTTCCAGCCTTGGCTCATCGAAACTTCCATTCGAAGCTTCAGATTACCTGCCCGAATAATATGTTACTAATCTTATAACATTTTATTCATTTGCCAAGATGCTCCTTGGCGGAATAGGGATTTTTCAAGCGAATGAAACCCGCGCTAAACCTTCGCGGCAAATTTCGAGCGGCTCACCTCAGTACGCTTTCCATCGCGCAGGTCACGCAGCTTCCTCACTTCGTAGGCGACAAAGCCGGCCGTGAAGACAACCGAAAGCAGGTCAGCCGCGGGCACGCATGCCACCACGCCGAACAGCTCGGTAAATCCGAACCAAGAGGCAAAGACGGGCGGCGCAAACAGGTACAGCGGAATGAGGAAGAGCACCTGGCGCGTCAAGCTCAGCACCATCGCCTTGACAGGCTGACCCGATGCCTGGAAGTAGTTGGAGCCGACAGCCTGGAAGCCAACGAGCGGCAGGAAGGTGGACATGATAACCACGCAACGTGCCGAATACTCAGCCAGTGCACCCTTCAGACCGAAGACCGACACGATGAAATCGGGTACCAGATGGCAAGCTGCGAAGAACACCAAGCCGAAAGCAGTGCCCAGCAAAGCGGCAAGCTTGAAGATATCGAGCACGCGCTGCCAATTTCGAGCGCCGTAGTTGTAACCGATGATCGGCTGAGCACCCATCGTGATACCAATGAGCGGGCAGAAAGTGATCATCATAGAACGGAAGGCAACGCCGATGGATGCCAGTGCGCCCGTCTCGCCAATCGCATCGAGGGCGCCGTATTTGGTTACGACCTCATTGAAGATGAGGCTCGTGATCACCTGAGCGCACTGCATAGCGAAAGAAGCCATGCCGAGCATGCAGATCTGGCCAATGAGATGCAGTTCCGGCTTGCAGCAAGAAAGTTTCAGATGGAAAGGAGCCGTCTTTGCAGCAATGAAATACCAGATGACGGGAATCATGCCGCAGCACTGGCCAAGGATAGTCGCCACTGCCGAGCCGGGAACGCCCTTGCCCATAAGAATGACGAACGTGAAGTTGAAGATGATGCACATCACCGTGCCGAGCACCGATGCGGCGAGCGACAGATTGGGCTTACCCGCAACACGCAGGAAGTTGTTAAGGCCCATGCCGAGGCACTGGAACACACTGCCCACGCAAATAATCTGAATGAAGATACGCGTAGTTGCTCGAATCTCATCGGGAGTTGCCAGAAGATTGAGCAGCGGATCAATGAAGAGCCATGCGAACAGCGCGACAACCGCAGCCATAACGATCAGCAGGAACGTGGTATTGCCCAGCGTTCGCTCGACCACATCCCTCTCTCCGCGACCGAGCTGAATAGCGCCCAGCGCACTGCCGCCCTGACCAGCCAGCATGGGGAATGCCATGAGGATGGTCATGACCGGCGTCGCCAGCGTCATGACGGCAACGCCCGAGCCATCAGGCAGCGCCCAGCCCAAAAACGCCGTATCGACGACGTTGTAGAGCATATTGAAAATCATCATGATGATGGCGGGGATGGAAAATTCCAAGAGCAGCTTCCACAGCGGCTCAGTACCCATGCGGTCGGGATTGTCGGAAGGCTTCATTCGCACAGCTCCATACGATAGTCTCTATGTTTAACGGAAGAACTATAGCACCGAGGAGCCACGAGCGAGTGAGCTTCACGCGGAATGAAGCAGGATAAACAGAAGTGGTTCTACGCTATTTAGATGACAACCATGTCGTGAGTCGACTGAGTGAAGCGCTCAAAGCCGGACTCGGTGATAATGCCGAAATCCTCAAGGCGCATACCAAAATCCCCCGGAAGATAGATGCCGGGCTCAACCGTCACCACATTGCCAACCGCAAGCGGCTCGCCGTTGCGCGGAGCAAGCACGGGCTCTTCGTGAACCTCCATGCCCACGCCATGTCCCAAGCCATGACCCATCTTGCCGGCATAGCCGCCTTCCGCCAAAATGCGCTCCGCAAGTTCGTGGGCTTCCTTCCCCACTACACCCGGACGCAGAAACGCCTGCACTTCCTCGTTTGCGCAGCGAAGCACCGCATAGGCATCACTCATGCGAAGATCGGGCTGACCCAAAAACACCATTCGCGTCATATCGGAGCAGTAGCCCAGCGCACGTGCACCAAAATCCAAAACCACGCACTGCCCTGCCTCAAGACGAGTGCTCCCCGGAATGGCATGCGGATTCGCCCCATTGGCTCCCGTAGCCACAATGGAAGAGAAGGCAAGGCCCTCGGCACCGTGACGCAACATAAAGCCCTCAAGCTCAAGCTGCACCTCACGCTCGGTCATGCCAGGCTTCATGAAGCTCACGATATGAGCGAACGCCGCATCAGTAATGGCCTGCGCAGCCTTCATACGGCGTACTTCGTCGGCATCCTTGACGGAGCGCAAGCCCAGCACGAGGCCATCGGTCTCAACGAAGCGCTGGTCGTTGCCAAAAATGCTGGTCAGCTTGCGATACTCCGCAAGGCGAATGCTATCCTCGATACCAAATCCCAATTGAGCTTCCGACTGGGCACCGAGCTCGCCGGCCTCTCGCGAGACCCAAAGATCAAAGGCAAACTCAGCATGCGTCTTTCGCTGCGAATCAACCGCAACAGCACCACCGCAGGTCACAGCCGCAGCTTCGCAAGCCGTCGAATAACGAGAATCCGTATGCAAAACCGCACGCTGAGGATCAACGTAGAGCGCATGGGCGGGTTCTCCATCGAACACGCCATCGAAGGCCGTCAACCACTGAATGCTCGAAATGTCACGCACATAGAAAGCGTCCATGCCTCGCTCAGCAATAACCGAACGCAAACGGGCCAAACGAGTTTCAGATACGGAAGCAGTCATAACGACCCCTACATCTCGCCGCCAACGATGATCTTGCCCTGCGCCTTAGCCTCAAACCCCTCGCCGAGACGGGTTGCCCAACCAGAGAGCAGGCCGTCAAACGCTACCTTGTAGCCCTCGACACCCAAGCCTTTCACCTGAGCGACGCATGCTGGAGCCACCACGGAAATAGCGCGGAAGGGCTCACGCGCATCAACGTCGGAAATATGCACTTCCGCAACAGGAACTGCAATGGAGGCAATGGCATCGCGAATCGCATATGAATAGTGCGTATGTGCGCCCGGGTTGTACACGATACCGTCGCAAGCACCGTGGGCCGCATGAAGCTTATCGATAAGAGCACCCTCGTGATTCGACTGGAAGCACTCGAGCTCGCAATCATGCTCTGCCGCATGCGCAATCAGCATCTCCTCGATGGCCGAAAGGGTCATCGTTCCATACACTCCGGGCTCACGAATCCCCAGCATATTGAGATTCGGTCCGTTCATCAGCAGAAACTTCTTCATCGTAAGCCTTTCGCCAATTCAGGCATGAATATCTCGCAAACAGCCAACCCGAACATGAGACCGCGGAAATCTACGCAGCAAAGTTACGCCTGCTTCGATCCCTTCCAAGCAGCCAGATGCTCAAGCAGCACCTCATCGGCAACTTCCTCGACCGTCCACTTACCCACATCATGGGGCAGAACGAATCGGACGGCACCTGCGCGGGCCTTCTTGTCGCCCTTCATGGCAGCCAGCACCTCTTCAGGCTCAGCCGACCACGGAAGCGAAGGGAGACCCAACGCGTCAAGCAGCTCATCCTGAGCCAGCACGAAATCAACCGGCGTACCCACCAAGGCTGCGCCCAAGCGTGCGGCGAATCGCATTCCCTCAGCCACCGCTGCGCCATGCGAATACGTTCCGTATCCTGCAAGCTTCTCGACAGCATGGCCCAGGGTATGACCGTAGTTAAGACACTCACGCACACCAAGAGTTTCTTCCTTGTCCTTCGCAACCACATCGGCCTTGAAGACAACGCATCGAGCGACGGCTTCCGAAACGACAGCCTCCTCGCGAGCAACCAGATCACCGGCATGCTCAGTCAGCCAGAAGAAGAACTCATCGGAATCGATGACGGCCGACTTGGCAACCTCGGCGCAACCGCATGCCCACTCACGCTCAGGCAGAGACGCCAAAACCGCCGTGCTTGCGCACACATAAGAAGGCTGCTTGAACGTACCAACGAGGTTCTTTCCTGCAGAAAGGTTCACACCCGTCTTGCCACCCACAGAGGAATCGACCATCGAGAGCAGCGTCGTCGGAACCTGCACCACCGGCAGACCACGCATGAACGTGGATGCCACGAATCCAGCCAGGTCGCCCACAACACCGCCGCCGAGCGCCACAACCGCGCAATCGCGCGTAAGGCCAACGGCAGCCATGGCCTCCCAGATCTCGCTCGCGACCGCGACGTTCTTGGAATCCTCACCCGCCGGCACCACGATCTCGCTCACACGGAAGCCTGCAGCTTTGAGCGAGGCTTTGGCGTCAGCAAGATACAGAGGCGCAACGTTGGAGTCGCTTATCAGCAGAAGGCGCGGCGCCTTTGCAATCGCCGGAATACGCGTAAGGTACTTACCCAAACCAGCAAGGACATCGGCGCCAATGCGCACGCTGTAGGTTTCCTCGCCGGGAATAGCCACTACTATTTTTGTCGTAGGCATAGCACGCCCTCTCTCTTCAGCAGGTACCTCACCTCACGGGCAATAGCGGAAACACCCTTGCCCGAAGTATCGACCGTGATATTCGCAGCCGCCTGGTAATACGGCAGGCGTTCCTCATTGCGCTGACGCGCAGCCTCAAGATCTTGAAACAACGGACGGCTCGATTTGTCCGAAATACGCGAAGCAGCTTCTTCGACATCAACATACAGAAACACGACGAAACCGCCCTGCTCGAGCATTTCGCGGTTTTCGGGACGCGTCACCACGCCGCCACCACACGAGATGAGCAGCGGATCCTTGCCCATAAGTTCGCAGAGCACCTCGGTTTCAATGGCGCGGAAAGCATCCTCACCCGACTCCTCGAAGATGTCTTTGACCTTTTTCCCTTCGCGTCGCTCGAGGTAGGTATCCATGTCAACCGAACCAACGCCGCACATACGCGCAAGCTTACGAGCAACACTGGTCTTGCCGGCGCCCATGAATCCAATGAAGAAAACGGGGCGAGTCAGTTCGTATACGGGCTCCTCGCGCTTCGAAAAGCTCGTAGACAGGCCCACCGCCTCATTCTGAGCACACGAACAAGTCGAACGCCCCTCCTCAGAAGCAGCTCCCTCGAGTACGTTTTCCTCAGACATATTCTGATCGACCTCACTCATCGGGACATCGTCCTCAGGCGCTGGCGGTATTCCTTGATCGTAGCTTTAATGTCGGCCATGTTCGTACAACCGAAGGCCTCAAGATAAGCATTGGCCAAAACGAAAGCGACTTCGCCTTCGGCAACCACCGCAGCAGCCGGCACGGCGCATACGTCACTGCGCTCCTTGGAAGCCTGCTCAACCTCGAGCGTATCCATGTTCACCGTAGCGAGCGGCTGCATGAGCGTAGGAATAGGCTTCATAGCAACCGTAATGACAATGGGCATGCCATTGGTCATGCCACCCTCAAGGCCACCGCAGTTATTCGAGGCACGCGAAAAGCCCTTCTTCGGGTCAAGCGTGATGGGATCATGAACCTGAGAACCGGGACGGCGAGCAGCCTCAAAGCCCAAACCGAATTCAACACCCTTAATAGCGGGAATAGAAAGCAGCGCACCGCCGATGCGACCCGTCAAACGATCCCCCGCAGTAGCGTAACCGCCAATTCCAGGAATAAGACCGCGTGCTACCACGCGGAAAGTGCCGCCCAGGCTTTCGCCATCAAGCTTCGCCTGATCGATTTCGGCCTTCATAGCCTCAGTAGCCTTGGGGCAAGGACAACGCATGTCGGAAAGCTCGATGTCAAGCGGGGCATACAGCGGGGCCGACTCGAGGAAGTTTTCCTCTTCCATGGCAGCTCCACCGACGGAGACGACGTAGGAGTACACCTCCACGCCCAGCTCAGCGAGGAATTCACGCGCAATACCCGACGCAGCAACACGCGCCGCCGTCTCACGTGCGCTCGCACGTTCGAGAATATTGCGGCAATCATCGGTGTTCGAGCGCATAGCGCCCACCAAGTCGGCGTGACCGGGGCGCGGAGTAACCTCTCGCTCAAGACCCTTCGGCGCCTTGCCGAACGCGGACATGGTTTCAGACCAGTTTTCCCAGTCGCGATTCTCGATAGTCAGCGCAATAGGCGTTCCCAGCGTGCGGCCAAATCGAATGCCGCTCGTAACTCGCACCTTATCGCTTTCGATCTGCATGCGTCCACCACGGCCGTAGCCCGACTGGCGACGCGCGAGATCGCTGTTGATCTGCTCTTCCGAGATGGACAAACCTGCAGGCACGCCCGTCACGATGGCCGTCAACTGGGGCCCGTGGCTTTCACCGGCTGTAATGTAGTCCATGATGGTTCGCTTTCAACTAGCTGGCTTGGTCCTGAAAAGACCGCGTACAACCTCGCTATTTTAACGCAGCGAACAGCACTCGAAACCAGCAGCTTCCGCCATGATCTCGAACAGCTCGTCATCGGAAAGCGTGCAATCAATCTCGTTCACATCGCAAAGGATGCGTACCGTGGCAAGCGCCTGACCAACCAACATACCCGAGCCATCAATGAAGCGAGCGCCAGCTTCGAACGCACCAGTCGCAAGTGGCGTTTGACCGTGGCCATACACCACATCGAGGACCGTTTGATCCTCATGCAGAAGCGTCGTATCGAATGCGGCGCTGTCACCGGGATTCATGCCAAGCGGCGTTGCGTCAATGATCACATCAGCTGCGGAAATCAGCTCGATCGAATCCTTGTAGCACCCAGCCACAAACTCAGCCTGCTCGAAAGTCTCACGGAAAGATCGATGATGGTCGTATGCAGCCGGCAGATCGATAGTCGCGCTTGCAAGCTGGGAAAACTCATTCATGTATTCATCAAGAACGGCCTGGGCCTTGCCTGCGTCACGACCGATTAGCGCGACGCGAGACGCACCCGCCTGCGCCGCTGCATGCATGATGGCAAGACTGGTGGGACCCGTTCCACACACAACGACTCGGGCATCCGCAAAACTCACGCCACAACGCTCAAGATAAGAGATGCATCCGATGCCATCCGTGTTGTAGGCAATGAGCGCATCGCCCTTGCGCACCAGCAAGTTTGCGCCCTTGGCAAGCTTCGCCGAAGCCGCACGGGCGGTCGCCCCTGCAAGAGCATGCGGCTTGTAAGGCATCGTGATATTGATGGAAAGGAAGTCCTTAGCAGAAATGAAAGCTTCCGCATCTTCCACGCACCCGCAGTCCATCAGGCCGTACCGCCAGCTGAGGCCCAGCTTCGTATAGACGGCGTTGTACATTGCCGGAGACTTGGAATGCGCAACAGGATGACCGAGCACATAGAGCTTTTCGATTTCGGGCATATCGCACCTTCTTTCCTGTGCGGGGTGTGACGGATGAGGGGCGGGGCAAATTCGCTCGTAGCTGCTGTCACATTTTGAAACCAAAATGTGAC
>JAFYTB010000182.1 GCA_017559045.1 Eggerthellaceae bacterium
CCTTGTCAATACGACAGCCAAGCGAGACTTCTTTGCGGATTCCCGCCTGAATCTCGGCGATCAGGTCGGCGTTCTTGCTCGTCTTCACCATGTAGCACTTGGCGATGAGCTGCGTGAACACCTCCCCCGTCTTAGTCATGCGTGCAAGGTCGTTCTCCACCAGCTCGGTGCTGTAAATGCGGGCAATTTGATTGTCCGACTTGTGCTCGTGATCCTTCACGACCGTTTTCCCGACGAACAGGTTCGCCAGCTTCACAAGCGTGCTGCGCGGGAACACCTCGAAATCACGGTCGATCTCGTTCCCAGCCATGCAGACCTTGAATGCGAAGATGTCGGCCGGCTCCAACTTGGACAGCGCGTAGCTGTTGATCTTCTCCAGATCCTTCAGGCTTACCTCCATGCCGGATATCTGCGCGGCCTTGAAGTGCCTCATGTTGGTTTCACTCATACTTTCACGGTTCACCTCCATATTTTCTTCTGCGGGTCTTCACCCGCTGGCGGCGATGGGCCGCTATGTGGTTGGGATTGCTGCGTTGCGGACTCGGCGTCATGCGGAATGCCGTACTGGGCGCCGAGATATTTGAGCGGAATAGCCGCTCCGTTGGAGACCATAAGGTCATTGCCGTGTTCGGAAGCCGGAAGGTCCAGCTGTTCGCGGGCCTCGTTGTGCGTCATGAGCCCGGCGGCAACGTACATGGTGAGGATGTTGGCCTGCGTCTGCATGTCGGCGCGCAGGGCCACCTTCTCGTTGAATTTGAATCGGAGTCCCGCCGCCCTTTCTTTGGGCGTCAGAAGTTTAAAAGTGAGCTCCTGCTCGTACATCGAGAGCCTGAATAGGAGGGTATCCACATAGAAGGAGAGCTGCTGTGCTTCCTCGGATGCATAACTTGTTTTGCTTGTATCGCCTAGGTGATACGGCTTACAGCCAAAAGCGGCGGCAATTTGTATTGCGGTGTATTGCTTGAGCTCGAGAAACTGCGAGTCCGTGAGTTTGATAGACAGAGGCGTCAGTGTGGCTCCCATCGGCAACGGGATGATGTTCTCGATCCCGCGATCGCGGAACTCACCTTTGGCATACGCCTCTATGCCAGCCACGAACTGATCGCGCTTTTCCTTGCTCAAATCGCCCGTGTAGGCAAGTACCGCCTTCGCGGTCATGCCGGATTTATAGAGCTCATTGAGGAGCCTCTGCGACCGACGAGCCCCGTCGATGGTGCCACGCAACTGCTCGAGCACCGATCTGCCCACAATGCCATCGACCGTGTCAAAGGTCTTGATATGAATGACCTCTTGGCTCGTGAGAATAACCTCCCTGCCTTGGGGTCGGTAGATATAGAAGACGTCGGGGACCTCGTAGATGATCTTTGCGTCGTCCCACCATACTTCTACCTGAACCGGATCCATGAGCCACAGACGCGTGGCCCCTCGTCGGCTCCTCTCGATATATGCGTAGGCGTTGCCGTGATCCTGGCAGGTAGCCTCCATAGCCGTCCAAAACGAAGTGGCGGTCATGTATGGATTCGGACGATACCTCAGCACGTCATAGAGCTTATGACTGTGCATTTCTCGCACACCACCGTTGTCTTCGTGCTTCAGAAGCTTGCACGGAAGCTTCCCTATGGACTCGGCTAGCACCTTACGACAGGTGTAGTATGTGACCTCCTTGCCGCACAGCCCTCCGCCGCTCGAACCCGTCACATCGAACATGCTCGCCCATCCATCGGCGAGCGACTTTCGTATGGCGCGTCTCTGTCTCCAACGCGCATACCAACTCTTACGTGGGACTGCCCATATGCTTTCACCTCCTCCTGGCTGCAATTAGCTAAAACTTCGATGCTTAGAATCGTTCAAAAGATCAGGTCGCTCAGAAAAGGCCAAAGCCGGCCATCATTTTCATGTAATCGTCCAGCTCATCTGAGAAATTTACCTGCTCTCCCCCGTTCGTCTTCATGAAGACGTAATGCGCATCTATGCACGCGTCCACAGGGTCGATGCGCTTGAAGCGCGAACGAGGTTTTTTGTCGATCTTTATTTCCCCGAAGCTGTTCATGACCGTGGCTGCGTTCGAAAACGACCAGGTCAAAAGCTCGTTATCCTTGTGGTATGCAACCTTTTCCGATTTCACCAAAAGCTGAACGTCGGTGGTTGCCTCATGCAGGTTCTTGGCCGACTGGGTCACAGCGACAACGGGGCAACCGTATTCCTCCAAGTCGGCAAGAATGCCGTCAAGGTTATGGGGGTCGCATCCGATAGCCGCAAACTCGAGCTCGTATTCTTCCTTCAAATCGCGAAGGTGCTTCAGGATATAGCGGTAGTCATTCTTGAAATCACCATAGCCTCCCGTGACCGTAATGAGCTCCCTGCTCTCCCAGAGGTCGTAAGGCGCCAA
>JAFYTB010000183.1 GCA_017559045.1 Eggerthellaceae bacterium
GTACGGGAAACTCCGATAAGAACGATGTCAGCACGCGTAAGATCCTGGGGATTGCGTCCGTCATCGTGGGCAATGGTGAACTCAACCGCTTCGATACGGCGGAAGTAATTCTCATCGGGAGCACGAAGGCTTCCCGGCTCATGAATAGGCTGAAGCCCCGATGCCTGAGAAATGGCACCAATCGCATTGGTAACCAAATCAACGGCGATGATGGTGGGATGCTCAGCAAGATACTCCTCGAACTGCTCGCGGAGTCGAGGGTTGACCAGCGTATAGAAAACGATGATCTGGTCGTTTCCGTAACGCTCGAGGTACTGGGCGCGCCTCTCGTCAAGAAGAAGTCGAATGACGTCGATGTTCTTCACCTTGGAAAAAAGGCGGATCTTGGGATCAGTCACCCCAAACTGAGCAGCAGCCGCACGGGCGACGGCTTGCGCCGTCACACCCGTGGAATCGCTGACCACGTGAATGGTAGGAACTACAAGGCGCTGCTCAGCCGGAGTGACGTCATTCATTCGGTATCTACCTACTTCGTCTTCGCCATCTTGCCGAAGTCTGCAACGTTGGCAAACACGGCAACGAAACGGTTGAGGATCTTCATGCGGTTAGCGCGAACAGCCAGATCCTCGTCCATGATCATCGTGCGCTCGAAGAACAGGTCGATGGGAGCACGCAGGGATGCGAGCTCGGCAAGAGCGGTAGCGTAGTCGTCGTCGGCAAGAGCCTTGGCAACGCGGCTCTCGGCCTGAATGACAGCGCAGGTCAGAGCATGCTCGACCTCGTTGATCATTGCCTCATCGAACTCGATGCCAGCCTCGGGATCGCGCAGGTTGTTAGCGCGAGCGTATGCGGTAGCAAGATCGTCGAAAGTCTCAGCCTCGCCGCTACGAGCAGCCTCGAGGGCGCGAACGCGCGTGATGAACACAGCAGGCTCGGAAACGCCGGTGGCGAGAACAGCCTCGATGGTGTCAGGTGCGCAGCCGCCATCCTTGAGGATGACCTTGGTGCGGGTCACGAAGAAGTCGACGATCTCAGCACGAACGGCATCCATATCGAAGGAAACGCCAGCAGCTGCATAGGTTGCAAGAGAGGCGTCAATAGCCGCCATGAGGGAAACGGGCAGACCAGCCTCGAGCATAGCGATGATGCCAATAGCGCTACGACGCAGAGCAAACGGGTCGGAAGAGCCCGTGGGACCCTGGCCAACGGAGAAAAGACCGCAGATGGTGTCGATCTTGTCAGCCATGGCAACCACCTTGCCGACGCCGCTCTCAGGCAGGTCGTCGCCAGCAAAGCGCGGACGATAGTGATCGGAAATTGCCTGGGCAACCTGAGCAGTCTCACCAGAAGCAGCTGCATAGTAAGAGCCCATGATTCCCTGAACAGCGGTGAACTCGAAAACAGCCTGCGTGGTAAGGTCAGCCTTGGCGAGGTAGCCAGCACGCTTAGCGTCGACGACATCCTCAGCAGAGAGGCCAGCCTCGACGGCAAGGCTCTCGGCGAGGGCGCTGATGCGATCAGCCTTGGCGCGCATGGAACCGAGGGACTCCTGGAAGGTCATCTCCTCGAGACCGTCGACATATGCCTCGAGCGGCTTCTTGAGGTCCTCGTCATAGAAGAACTTAGCGTCATAGAGGCGAGCAGCAACAACGCGCTGGTTGCCATCGATGATGTTGGCCTCGAAGGCAGCATCGCCATTGGAGGTGATGAGGAACTTGTTGGAGAGGCTTCCATCAGCGTTGAACAGCGGGAAGTAACGCTGATGCACCAGCATGGCGTCAACGGTGATCTCCTTGGGAACGGCAAGGAACAGCTCATCGAACTCGCCAACCATGACGGTGGGATACTCGGTGAGGTTCACAACCTCTTCCATGGTCTTTGCGGGAAGGTCGGCAACGAGGCCGGTCTTGGCCTCGACAGCAGCAGCCTGCTCACGAATGACGGCCTCGCGGTCAGCCTCAGAGGTAACCACGAAGTTAGCACGCAGGGTCTCAATGAGCTTGCAAGCGCAAGGCACCTCGATAGCGCCCTTGGAAAGGAAGCGATGACCGTAGGTGACGTTGCCAGCGGTCAGACCAGCGAACTCAACCGGAATGACATCCTCGCCGAGCATAGCGAACAGCCAACGAACCGGACGAGCGAAGCGATCGTCAAGATTGCCCCAACGCTGGGTCTTCGGCCAGGTGATGGAAGTGATGAGGTTGGCGAGCAGCTCGGGGAGAAGCTCGGCAACGTTGCGAGACTCAACGCTCTTCACAGCGTAGACATACTCGACGCCGTTCTCATCGCGACGCTCGAGCGCGCTTGCGTCAACGCCCTTGCCACGAGCGAAGCCAAGTGCTGCCTTGGTGGGGTTGCCCTCGGCGTCGAAAGCGATCTTTGCAGCAGGACCGCGGAAGACCTCCTCGTAAGCCTCAGTTGCCTCGGGAATGTCGGTAGCGATGACGATAAGACGACGAGGGGTGGTGTAAACCTCCACCTCACCATAGGAAACGTTAGCGGCATCGAAAGCGGCCTTGGCAAGACCGGGAAGCTGCTTGGTGGCAGCATGAAGATCGAACGCAGGAAGCTCCTCGGTACCGATCTCGAATGCAAGAATCTTGTTCGCCATCTTTAGGCCTCCTGTCCTTCGTCAGCAGCCGGCGCCTGGCCGACGACGTTCTCGAGATAGCTCGCGCAGCATGCCTTAGCGATGGTGCGGACGCGCAGGATGTAACCCATACGCTCAGTCTGGGAGATAACACCGCGGGCATCGAGCAGGTTGAAAGCATGGGAGCACTTCAGAACGTAGTCATATGCGGGAAGCGGCAGGCCGGCAGCAAGCACGCGGTTGCACTCAGCCTCATAGCGGTCGAACTCGCCGAAGAGCAGCTCGGTATCGGCGACCTCGAAGTTGTAAGCAGAGAACTGACGCTCGTTCTCAAGGAAGACGTCGCCATAGGTGAACTCGACGCCATCTTCACCACGGCACCAAACGATGTCGTACACGCTGTCGACACCCTGGATGTACATGGTGAGACGCTCGAGGCCATAGGTGATCTCAGCGGGAACGGGGCGGCACTCGAAGCCACCAACCTGCTGGAAGTACGTAAACTGGGTAACCTCCATGCCGTCGATCCAGACTTCCCAGCCAAGACCCCAAGCACCGAGCGTGGGGCTCTCCCAGTCGTCCTCTACGAAACGGACGTCGTGCTCGTTCACATCGATGCCGATGGCACCAAGGCTCTCGAGATACAGCTCGAGAACGTTGTCGGGCGACGGCTTCAGCAGAACCTGATACTGATAGTAGTGCTGCAGACGATTGGGGTTCTCGCCATAACGACCGTCGGTGGGACGACGAGACGGCTGCACATAGGCGGTACGCCAAGTGTCGGGGCCCAGTGCGCGAAGCGTGGTTGCGGTATGGAAGGTACCTGCGCCGACCTCATTGTCGTACGGCTGCAGAATGACGCAACCCTTGTCAGCCCAGAAACGCTGCAGGTTCATGATGACGTCCTGGAACGTAGGCGGCAGGCTCTTCTGGCTAGCCGCGTTCATGGCATCTGTTGACATGATTCTCCTTGTCTCTTCCCCTCTATGCACGCATGCCGCCCGGCATGCGAACGGTTCCGTAAATTTCCCCTACTCCAAAATACCGATACTCGATATGGGCCAATACGTGAACACGGCCTTGCCCGACACGCTCGAAGCAGGAACTGCCCCGAAATAGCGCGAGTCGCTCGACTTCGTGCGATTGTCGCCCATTACCCAAATATGATCCGCAGGAACGGTGTAGGGATACGTAATGTCAACCCCATATGCGGGAACCAGCGGATAGCTGGGTTTTCCTTCAGTATAGGGTTCGTCCAAGGGCTGCCCGTCGACATAGACGACGCCATCGATGAGATCGACGGTCTGCCCACCAACTGCAATGATGCGCTTGATGAGAGTCCTGCCATGAATCTCAGGGTCATCGAAAGTCACGATATCGCCCTGCTGGGGATCATCAATGTAGTAGCTGATCTTCTCCGCGAAAACACGGTCATCGACCATGATGGTGTTTTCCATGGAACCAGAGGGGATTTCGTAGGCACCGAAGATGAACGTGCGCATAGCCCAAGCCATGACAAAAACCAGCACGATCATAGCGATGAAGTTCAGAGCGCTACGAAGAAAGCCGCCGGCAGCGCCAGACGTCTGCGCGTGCTCGCCAGAGTACTTGGACATGTACACCTCCTTCATCGGCAAGTTGCCCATAAAAACATACAAACGAGTATGATACCGCTTTAGCGGACGCAAGAGCTGCGAATGAAGGAAATTGTATCTGCAGACGATACGCGGCATGCGGCCATTAATGCACACGCTTCAACATATATAAATGATGGAACAAGGAAGCTAATACGCCTTAAGCCAGCGCGAAGGCAGCTGGCAAATGAGCAAGGTAAAGCTATTCGGTTAGCTAAACGAAGGTATTCGATTACTTAGAGAGACTATTCAGATACTTGATATCAGCCGGAGTGAGATCAAAGTCCTCCAGCATATCGGGACGCAAACGAGAGGTCCTCTCAAGACTCTGCTCGCGACGCCAGCGCGCAATAGCCGCATGATTACCCGAAAGCAGCATAGCCGGAACCTCCATACCGCGGAAGTTTGCAGGCCTCGTGTACTGGGGATACTCAAGCAAGCCACTGGTAAAGCTCTCATCAACGGGGCCGTCTTCGGCGCCCAAAACACCAGGGAGCTTTCTTACAACGGCATCGATAACGACCATGCTGGCAAGCTCACCGCTCGTAAGCACGTAATCGCCAAGCGAGATCACATAATCAGCGAGGCTGTATGCTCGCTCGTCAATGCCCTCGTAATGGCCGCAGA
>JAFYTB010000184.1 GCA_017559045.1 Eggerthellaceae bacterium
GCTTGACCCCCGAGATGAACACTTACTGCGCCGATAGCAACGTCAACAACGCTCTCGCTATCGTCAACGGCATGACCACCGAGCTTGCCGATCGCGTGAGGGTTGTCTCGGCTACCGACGCAGAATCCACCCTGCTTACCCTTGAGGATGGCATCGAGATCGCGTTTGGAACGGCTGAGGATATCCGCGAGAAAGAGCGAATCTGCCTCGAGATCATGGAGCAGAACCCCGGTGCTGTTGCTTACATCAACGTCCGTGTCGTGGATGCTCCCACCTGGCGTTCGGTGTAGGATTCGAGAGGCTTTTTGCCCTGCGTATCACGCATTTCTCGCTTGTGTGTCATTTCGGTCAATTTAGCGAACATACGCCAAGCAACGCGCTTGTCTAACTTGCAAACGCCACTTCATCGTGTAAAATTACCCCTCGTAGCCGCGCAAAAAGGGCGCGCGCTGCCATGCCCGCATAAGGCGGGGGAAACATAAACGCAGCAGCATAAACGCAGCACGTGTGGAGGAATTACCATGCCAAACTATATGGGCAATGATCATCTGGCCGTCATCAAGGTCGTCGGCGTAGGCGGCGGCGGTACGAACGCCGTCAACCGTATGGTTGAGGCCGGCGTCAAGGGCGTCGAATTCATCGCAGTTAACACCGACCGTCAGGCACTTCTTATGTCTGACGCTGATAAGACCATTCACATCGGCGAAGAGCTTACCCGTGGTTTGGGCGCTGGCGCCAACCCTGAGGTCGGCTGCCAGGCAGCTGAGGAGAGCCGCGCAGAGATTCGCGAGGCACTGGCCAACGCTGACATGGTTTTCGTCACGGCTGGCGAGGGTGGCGGTACCGGTACTGGCGCTGCTCCCATCATTGCTGAGATTGCTCGTGAGGAAATCGGCGCACTGACCGTCGGTATCGTCACCAAGCCCTTCACCTTCGAGGGTCGTCTGCGCCGCAACCAGGCAGAGCAGGGCATTGACCTCCTCTCCAGCAAGGTTGACACGCTCATTATCATCCCCAACGATCGCCTTCTTGAGATCGTTGACAAGAAGACCAGCATGCTCGATGCATTCCGTATCGCCGACGATACGCTGCGTCAGGGTATCCAGGGCGTCACCGACCTCATCACCATCCCCGGTCTCATCAACCTTGACTTTGCTGACATCCGCACGGTCATGAAGGATGCTGGCACCGCTATGATGGGCATCGGCATCGCTGTGGGCGAGAATCGCGCTCTCGATGCTGCTCAGCAGGCAACCAACTCCAAGCTTCTCGAGGCTTCCATTCAGGGTGCATCCCGCGTCCTCTTCTCCATCGCCGGTGGTCCCGACCTCACGCTTACCGAGGTTAGCGAGGCTGCTCGCGTTGTCGAGGCATGCGCCGACGAGAACGCAAACATCATCTACGGCCAGATCATCGATGAGGCTATGGGCGACGCTGTCCGTATCACCGTCATCGCAACTGGCTTCAAGATGACCAACACGCAGCCTGCCTTCGATTTCGGTCGTAAGGACCTGTTCGCTTCTACTGTCGAGCCTGCACCGCAGCCGACCGTCACTTCTTCTCAGGTGAGCTTCAGCACGTCTCCCAGCCAGAGCCGTTTTGCTGACGAGGATTACATCCCCGACTTCCTGAAGCGTCAGCGCTAGGCCCTGACATGAGCGCCTCCATCCTGCCCATGCCGAGTCTTTCGGCGAGGGAGGTCGGATCGCTCCATATCATCACTGACGACGCGCTCGCCCGCATTTCGGGCGTGCGCGTTGCTTTTACTGGGGCTGTCGGTGGTGTGAGCGAAGAGCCGTACTCCTCGTTGAATCTCGCTACGCATGTGGGCGATAATCCCGAATTCGTTCTGGAGAACCGCGCGCGCCTGATGCGTGCGTTTGATGCCGAGGATGTTCCCCTTGTCGTTCCGTCTCAGGTTCACGGAAGCAATCTCGTCGTTGTCTCTGATGCTGATCAGGCTGCTATTGAGGCTGTTCGTGCGGAGGCAGGTCTTGGGGCTGATGCCGTGGCTGTTGAGGTTGCCGATGTGGCGGCTTTGCTTTGCTTCGCGGATTGCGTCCCCGTCATCATCGTTTCTCCGACCGGCCGATTTGCCGTTGTCCATGCTGGTTGGCGTGGAGCCGTTGCGAAGATTGCATCGAAGGCGGTGCTCGAGCTGTGCCGTCTTGATGCTTGTGATTCGACTTGCTCTGTTGGGTCTTCTGCCTCTATCGATTCGGCTAGCTCTGTCGATCCTTCTGATTCTGACGACATGTCTTGCTCTAGCGATCCTTCAAGCTTTGCCGATCCTGCTCAGTTCAATGTCTACATCGGTCCGCATATTCACGGCGAGTGCTTCGAGTGCGGCGAGGATGTGCGAACTCGTTTTGCCGAGGCGTTCGGCCAGCAGTGCCTGTGCGGAAGCAATTGCGTCAGTCTTTTCGATGCGCTTGTCGCGGATCTGATTTCCGTGGGCGTTGACGAGGCTCGCATCGTTGATTCGGGTGTCTGCACCATGTGCGAGAGCCCGCAGTTCTATTCGTATCGCGCATCCGGCGGAACCTGCGGCCGTCACGGTGCTTTAGCGTTTCGCAGGATGTGAGGAGCGAATATGGGAATTGAATCCAGATATCGCGATGTCCTCGAGCAGGTTGAATCATGCACCCGCGCATGCGGACGTGATCCCCACGAGGTAAAGCTCGTTGCGGTTTCCAAAACCGTCGGCCTTGAGGGCGTTGCTAGCGCCCTAGCGGGTGGAGCGGTTGATTTTGGTGAGAATCGTCCTGATCAGATTCTCGTCAAGTCGAAGGAGTACCCGCAGGCAAACTGGCATTTCATTGGAAACATCCAGTCTCGTCGTATTCCCGACATTGTAGCTTCGTCCAGTTTGATTCACTCGCTGTACCAGCTTAGCCACGCTCGCAAGATCGACGAAGAGGCGCTCTCTCTTGGCAAGGTGCAGGACGTGCTTGTTGAGGTCAACGTGTCGGGGGAGGAGAGCAAGAGCGGTCTTGCTCCGCAGGATGTCATCCCCTTCGTTCTTGAATGCGCTGAGCTTCAGAACGTTCGCCTCCGTGGCCTCATGACCATGGCTCCTCAGGGTGATGCGCAGGTTGCAAAGGCGTGTTTCGACGGTCTTGCTCAGCTTGCCTGCGAGGTCAGGGAGGCTCTTCCTGCCGAAAAAGCCTCGGTTTTCAGCGAGCTTTCCATGGGTATGAGTGAAGATTGGAATGAGGCGATTTCGTCGGGAGCCACTATCGTGCGTATCGGACGCGCGATTTTCAGCGATAATTTCGAAGATGCAGATATGGTGCGCTAGGAGGCTATCATGGATTTTGAAGACGGCAAGCGTATGTTTGGCGACCTGAAGTCTAAGCTTGGTTTTGGTTCTAAGAACCAGGAGCCCGAGTACGACGATTACTACGACGAGGCATACGAGGATTATGCAGACGACTATGCTGGTTACGAAGATTTCGCTGAAGACGATTTCGAGGACGGCTACGAGTCTTACGCACCTCGCCCCGAGCAGTCCGTGTCCTCCGATCCGTATCGTGTGACTGCGCGTAATCGCACCACGTCTCCGCGCCTTGTCTCCATCGAGGATGTTCGCGCCAATGCACGCGCCAATGCTGCATATGACCGCGATGCCGCACCTGCGCGTCAGTACTCTCCGTCGCGCTCTTTCGACAACGGTCGCACCATGGTCGATTCTTCTCTGCCGCCGCAGATGACCCCCGAGGGCACGGCTGCAACTGCCGCCGCTGCAACTCGTCGTCGTTCCGAGGGCCTTGACTCTCTGTTCACCCCGACGACTGAGGCCGTCGAGGCCGCACAGCCGGCAGCAGCTTCCCCGCGTCCTGTTCGCGATCCTTACGAGCCGTATTCGGCATCTGCTTCGGCTGGCTACAGCGTGTCTCGCGCCGTGAAGGTCATCAAGCCTATGAGCTATGGTGATGTCGAGGGTGTTGCCCGTGCTCTGAAGGCTGGCGACGTCGTCGTTCTTGCTCTCGGCAATACGCCCGAGGCGCTTTCGAAGCGTATTCTCGACTTCTCCTTCGGCGTGGCAAGTGCTCTTGATGCAAGCGTCGACGCAGTGGCCAACAAGGTCTTTGCCATCACGAAGGGCAACGAGCTTACCGAGGTTGAGCGCGCTTCTCTGCGTAGCCAGGGGGTGCTCTAGGCGTGAGCGTTAGCTCGAAGCCCCGAATCGCCGTCGTTGGCGGCGGGAAGATGGGCGAGGCCATTCTGGGTGGCTGGCTTTCCGCTACCGAGGGCGCTGCGGCTGAGTTGACTGCCGAGTGCATGCTCGTCGTCAACCCGGGTGAGCAGCGACGCGTCGCTCTCTCCGACAAGTACGGGGTGGCGTGCGTTCCCAGTGTCTTGGACTTGGCATCGGCTGATCCTTTCGATCTGGTTGTCCTCGCGGTCAAGCCGCAGATCATGGCGGATGTGGTTGCTGATCTGAGAACCGTTCAGGCGTTCTGCGAAGACGCGCTGTTCGTCTCCATCGCTGCCGGACTTCCCACCCAGCGTCTTGAAGGCATGCTTCCTGAGGGTGCGCGTCTCGTTCGCGTTATGCCCAACATGCCTCTCGCCATCGGGCAGGGGGCAAGTGCGGTTACTTCGGGTTCGAGGGCTTCGCAGGCCGACGTCGATCTTGTCGCTGAGCTGTTTGGGTGCTTGGGTGATTCGGTTGTCGTCGAGGAAGAGCTCATGGACGCTTGTTGCGCGGTGAGCGGATCTGGTCCGGCTTATGTTGCGGCCATGATTGAGGCGCTGCGTGACGCGGGTGTGGCCGAGGGGCTTCCTGCTCAGATCGCCGAAGCGCTTGCGCTTCAGACGGTGCTCGGCACTTCGCAGCTCATTTCCCAGACGGGCCAGAGCCCGGCTGCGGTTCGCGAATCCATTTGCAGCCCCGGCGGTACTACGCTCGCGGCGCTTGCGGCTATGGATGAGGCTGGTTTTGACCAGGTGTTTGCAGCGGGTGTTTCTGCTGCCGTACGTCGTTCCAAGGAGTTAGCGCAATGCTAGGCTATTTGATATATCAGCTGGCTCGAGCCTACAGCATGATCATCTTCGTCTACGTGATCATGTCGTGGCTTCCTGTCAATCGAGGCATACTGGCCGACATTTACACGGTGTTGGGTAAGGTTTGCGATCCTTATCTGAATTTATTCAGGAAGTTGATCCCCCCTATTGGTGGAATGCTGGACGTCACGCCCATCATTGCCTTGCTTGTATTACAATTTGTGCCAGTTATGATCATTAACCTTTTTTAGGGTTATTCTTGGAAATCACCGTGCCATGTTGGCGCGGTTTCATTGTGAAAGGCGAAGGGAACGAACATGGCCATCACAGCTGCCGACATCCATAACCAGAGTTTCTCGATCGATCGCAAGGGCTACGATGTCGACGAGGTCGATATCTTCCTTGAGCATGTCGCTGACGAGATCGATCTGCTGAACAACCAGATCGCCCAGCTCGAGCAGCAGCTCGACGAGGGTGCATTTGACGGCTTTGACACCCCCGTTCGTGCGTACGAAGAGGTTGTCGAGCGTGAGGTCGTTGTTGAGAGCGCCGATGTTGCCGAGCTCGAGGCTGAGCTGGCTGAGAAGGATGCCCTCATCGCAGAGCTTCAGGCAAAGCTTGATGAGAAGAAGGCTGACGACTACGCAATCGCCCAGGCTCTCATCGTTGCCCAGCGTTCCGCTGACGACATCATCGCCAAGGCAAACGCTCAGGCTGCTGAGACCGTTCAGGATGCACGCGACGAGGCTCAGCGCATTCTCGATCGCGCTAATGCTGATCGCCAGGCTGTCCTTGACGCAACCCGTAAGCTGCAGGATGACCGCGAGGATGCTCGCGAGCAGTATGCTGACCTGCTGAACGACGTCATCGCCGATGCAACCCGCAAGCTGTCCATCATTGGCGGCGCAGTTGCCATCTCCTCCGCTCGTGGTACCGCATCTCATGCTTATGTTCCCGAGCCGGCTGTTGAGATCATCGACGAGGACGACTACTACGAGGATTACGCACCGGTCGCTTCTGGTTACACCACGCCGCAGATGCCCGTCGCATCTGTTGCTGCCGCAACGCCCATCGCTTCCGCTTACGAGAAGGACCTCTCTGGTTTCGGCGATGCTGACGACTTCGAGTTCGAAGAGATCGACTAACGAATTCACCTCTGCTGTAGGCAGACAAGCTGTTTAATGCGAAACGGCCCTTGGCAATGCCAA
>JAFYTB010000185.1 GCA_017559045.1 Eggerthellaceae bacterium
GCCGCTATGGATACTTTGTTCACAGAAATGGAAAACGAGGAGCGCGGCAAGAACGCGCCTTTGGCTGTGCGTATGCGCCCTCGCACGCTTGATGAGCTGGTCGGACAGCGCGAGGCGGTGGGACCGGGCAGCTGGCTTCGCGCCGCAATCGAGCAGGACCGCCTGAGCTCGGTCATTCTTTTCGGCCCTGCAGGCACGGGTAAAACGTCGCTTGCCCACGTTATTGCGGAGAGCACCAAGGCTGTGTTCGTCGAGGTTTCCGCCATTGGCGGAACAGTGGCTGATCTGCGTCGCGAGATAGATGCAGCTGAGAAGCGCCTTGTCATGAGCGGACTTCGCACCATTTTGTTTGTGGACGAGATCCATCGCTTCAATCGCAGCCAGCAGGACTCCTTGCTGCATGCGGTCGAAAACCGCACTGTGGTTCTTGTTGGCGCAACCACCGAGAACCCCTTCTTTGAGGTTAACTCCGCGCTCATTTCGCGCTCTCGAGTGGTTGAGCTGCACGCTCTTTCCGATGAGGATATCGTCGAGCTTATCGAGCGTGCCCTCGAAAGCGAGCGAGGTCTGGGCGGAACGTACCAGCTTGACGAGAAGGCTCGCAATACCATCGTCCTCTTGGCTGGCGGCGACGGTCGTACTGCGCTTACTACGTTGGAACTTGCGGCCGGAATGCTGCCTCCTGGAACCAAGAAGGCACCTGTTCTCATAAACGAGGACACGGTTCGTGCCGCAACGCCTCATCGCAGTCTTCCTTACGACAAGAACAAGGACATGCACTACGACGTCCTATCGGCGTTCATCAAGTCTATGCGCGGAAGCGATCCGGACGCGGCGTTGTATTGGCTCGCTCGCATGCTCGATGGGGGAGAAGACCCGAAGTTCATCGCACGTCGTATTTTCATCGCTGCCTCTGAGGATGTTGGAAATGCAGATCCTCAAGCTCTTCTGGTGGCTGAGGCCGCATTTAAGGCATGCGAGGTCATCGGCATGCCGGAGTGCCGTATCAATCTGGCTCAGGCTGCTGTATATATGGCGCTTGCTCCGAAGAGCAACGCTTCCTATGCCGGCATTAATGCAGCTTTGAACGAGGTGCGTCACGGGCCTGCGCGCAATGTGCCTGATCATCTTCGCGATCGCCATCGTCCCGGTTCCGAAAACTACGGCGAATACAAATATCCTCACAGTTATCCCGGCGGTTGGGTGGAGCAGCAGTATCTGCCCGACGGCTTGGAGCGTGGTTGTTTCTATACACCGGGTGAGCGTGGCTGGGAAGCGTATCGCGTCGAAGGTACATTCCGCGATCGCCTCTAGTTCGTGGCTGATTGTTTCCGGCTGGCGTCTGATGGTCTCTAACTCGTGGCCGTCGCCTCTAGCCTGTATCCGATCATTTCTTGTCCGTAGAGATTGCCCTTTCTCCTGGGGCAAACGATTGGCCGACCACGAGTGAACTCCGCGTAAAGCTCGCACGGTCGACGGCTCTTGCAGCCTAGAATTGCTGCTCAAATGGTATAGTTGGGCAAACGAGTCGCAGGAGGTCTGAAATGGAATTCGCCGAGATCATCAATATTGCGCTGCCTGTAGTGTACGTAGTCGTCGGTCTCGCTCTTGTGTGGGCACTGATCGAATTGGTTGTGACGCTGCGCAAGACGCGCACCACGGTTGATACCATTCAGAAGCAGATCGAGCCGACGCTTGCGAGCGTCGATCGCATCACTACCGAGCTTGAGCCCGTGGTTGCAAACGTCAAGCAGATTACCGATCAGATTCAGCCTGCTGTGAGCAAGGTCGATCCGATGCTTGAGCGCGTATCTCTTACGGTTGATGCCGTGAACCTCGAGATGATGCGCGTCGATCAAATTCTCGAAGACGTCTCGCAGATCACCGACTCCGTCTCCAAGACCATTGATACGGTCGATACGGTCACCAACGCTCCGGTCGAGCTGGTGAACGCGGTATCCGACAAGGTTCGCGCTCGTTTTGCCCCGAAGGCTGCCAGCGCTGAATCTGTAAAGCTTGGCCAGGCAAAGCAGGATGAACCCGAGAAGTCCAATCCCGTGAAGAACTTCGTGAATGCCGTTGCCGAGGCAGTTGAGGCTAAGGCCTCGGGCGGTTCTGTCGTCGTCTCTGAGAAGAACGCCGAATAATACGTAAAACAACGCCGAATAATAGGTGCGCAAATAGCGAATCTGCCCATTAAGCTGGTCTATCGGCTTGTCTCTCGTTATATAATGGGGCGTCACGCCTACGCTCGACATCGTCGCGTGCAGGTTTGATTCTAGGTAATGAGAACCTGTGTTTTTGCGGGTTCTTCCCATGATAGAGAGACGGATAAAACATGCAGTACATGACAACCGCCGAAATCCGCGAGAAGTTCCTCAGCTACTTTGAGGAGAAGGGCTGCGAGCGCTGGCCTTCCTCTTCTCTGATCCCGGATGATCCCTCGCTGCTCCTGACCACTGCGGGCATGGTTCAGTTCAAGCCCTACTTCCTGCAGCAGAAGCAGATTGACCCGAAGTACATCGGCACCACCACCGTGCAGAAGTGCGTGCGTACCAACGACATCGACATCATCGGTACCACCGGTCGCCATCAGAGCTTCTTTGAGATGCTCGGCAACTTCAGCTTCGGTGAGTACTTCAAGGACGAGATGTGCGCATGGGCATATGACTTCTCCGTGAACGTTCTTGGCCTTCCCGCCGAGCGTCTGTACTTCACCGTTTTCGAAGATGACGATGAGACCATCGAGATCTGGAAGAGCCTTGGCGTGCCCGAGGATCACATCTCCAAGCTTGGTGAGGATGACAACTTCTGGCGCGCTGGACCGACCGGCCCCTGCGGCCCCTGCTCCGAGCTTTACTTCGATCAGGGTCCCGAGGTTGGCTGCGGCAGCCCCGACTGCGCTCCCGGCTGTGACTGCGACCGCTTCCTCGAGTACTGGAACTGCGTGTTCACCCAGTATGACGGCCAGGAGGACGGCTCCCTCGTTCCGCTGCCCAAGAAGAACATCGACACCGGCATGGGTCTCGAGCGTATCGCTGGCATTATGCAGGGCGTTCAGTCCAACTATGACACCGACGTTCTGCGTAGCCTCGTCGCAGTGGGCGAGCGTCTCGCTGGCGTAACCTATGGCGAGAACCCGGCTACCGATCTTGCTCTGCGCATCATCGCTGACCACAGCC
>JAFYTB010000186.1 GCA_017559045.1 Eggerthellaceae bacterium
CCCCGCCGCGCTTAAGCTTCGTCAAGCATTTGCTGCGTAGCGGGAGTCAGCGGTTCGGGAGTCTGGTCGCCCAGCATCACACGCTCCATCCAGCGCAAGATCACCGTATGGGGAAGATCAACGCCCACCAAAGGTGCAACCATGTAGGCCTTCATACCCACCAGATGCGCACCGACGATGTCGGTGGCCATCTGGTCGCCGATCATCACCGTATCCTCCTTAGTGCCACCCAGAATACGCATACCGCGCAGGTAACCCTGAGGCAGCGGCTTCATGCTTCGCAGCACAACGGGAATATCAAGACGCTCGGAAAGCTCCTGCATGGTCTGCTCTTGCGTGCTGTTCGACACCAGGCAAAACGTAATGCCCGCATCGCGTGCACGACCCAGCCAAACCGCAACATCACGCGGCAGCTCGCGCGTGTCGCGCGTCAGAATCGTGTTATCGATATCGAGCAGGGCATGCTTCAACCCGAGCGAGAGCAAGTCTCGCTCGATGTCGATATGCGATATGCGCATGAAGAACTTATCAGGCTCAAAAAAGGCCACAGTGCACCGCTTTCAGGGACGCGCTACGAATGCTTGGCAATGACCGCCTGATGCTCGGCGTAGGTCTCGCTGAAATAGATGTTCATGTTTTCGCCATCCGTAGTGGTGAAGAAGAACATGTAATCGGTATCAGCCGGCTCGCACACTGCGCGCAGCGAAGAGAGGCTCGGAGAGCAAATAGGCGTCGGCGGCAGACCGGGGTTGCTGTAAGTGGAGTACGGCGTATTGGCATGAACCTGCTCGGCGGTGGGCTCTGCGCCAACCTCATATGCGGTCGTCGCATCAGACTCGAGATACGGACGATCCGAGGCAAGGCGGTTGTAGAACACGCCAGCCACGAGCGAGCGCTCGACAAAGGACTCACGCTCAACGATGGACGCCAGGTTCACCACGTCATAAATCGAAAGGCCCTGACTCTCCGCATACTTGAAGGAAAGCGATGCGGTTTCAGCGGCAAACTGATTGAGCATCATGCGCACGACGGAGTTAGCATCGTCGGCTGCCGTGATCAGGTAGGTCTTGGGGAACAGGAAGCCCTCAAGGGAGTTGCTTCCAGCGCTTGCAAGCCAGGAGAACTCGCCTGCCCAAGCGCTCGCATCAGCCGATGCATCAAGGAACTGCTGTGCAGAAATAGCACCTTCGGTTGCCTGCTCGACAAGCGCAGCGGTTGCCTCACGCGTACGTCCCTCGGGAACCGTAAGCATCATGCCCGTAGCCGCGGGACCCTCGCCAAGGATAGCAATGATCTCATCGAGCGTAGTACCGCCCACGAAGGAATACGTTCCAGGGTAAAGCGCAGAATCGGCCTCGAGCTCGATTACGCGCATATAAAAGTCCTGCGAAGAGGGAACCAGACCCGCCTCGGCCAGAAGGACGCCAATGGCCATGCCGTCAGCACCCTGGGGGATGCTCACCACAGCCGTCTGTCCCTCGGGAAGAGGTCCAACAACCTCGCCAGACGTTGCAGGGGCGTCGTTATTGAGAATGAAATTCCAAACTGCAGCTCCTGCTGCAATGACAACCACCAAAGCAAGCAAGATGCCGACGATAACGGGGGCCTTGCTCTTCTTGGGCCTGATGTAGCTGGTGTCGTACGTGCGGAATTGCCTATCACCCTTCGCGTGAGCTACGCGCGCAGCATGCGTGGGACGGGAAGAGTACGTCATATTCCTTCTGCCGTTGCGATCCATATGCCTCAACTTTCCGATTTCGAGTTCCTAGTAGCGCGCTCGTCGAGCCACGCCTGGAGAAAAATACTTGCAGCTATCATATCGACTTTCCCTCGCATGGCGCGTTCGTCGAGACCCTTTTCACGCAAACTACGCTTCGCCTCACGAGAAGAGAGACGCTCATCGGTAAATTCAACGGGAAGACCCGACGCCTTGCCAATCTTGGCCGCCGCATCTCGGATACGCTGAGCCTGGGGGCCCTCTTCGCCCGCCATGGTGTAAGGCAGGCCGCATAGCAACATTTCAGGCTCCCAGTCTTCAAGAACCATGCGGAACGACTTCGAACCAGCCAAAACCTCATTCGTAGGCAAAACGCAAATAGGTGACGCCACGCGCTCGCCCGGATCACTCACCGCCACGCCCACGCGCACTTCACCAATATCAAGAGCCAAAACCCTCATGAAAACCCCTCGTGTCTCAAAGCCACCGTAACACCGGTAAATGCTGGAACAATTATCCCTGCTCTCTCCTGATTTTTACGCCTCATAGTGCAGAATAGTAACGATTGACGACAAGCCCTGAACCTCAGAGTGCTTACGACAGGAAGACCAGGAGGACCAATGACGAACAGCGACACCGAATGCTCGCCCAAGGCTCCTTTGCGCAACCATGTGATATTTCTGACAGCGGTGCTGCTAATCGGCGCCGTTGCCGGCGCTTTCGTCTGGGCATTCCTGTTCATCATGAATACCTGCATCGATCTGCTCTGGCACACCCTACCCGCTGCGATCGACTTCAAGTTCCTTCCGCTTGTCATCTGCATTATCGGCGGCTTCGTCATCGGCCTCGCTCAAAAGCAACACGAGGGCCTTCCCGAAGACATGATGGACGTCATCGCCCAGGTCAAGCGCGACGGCGGTTATGATCCCGCCAAGATCAAAGCCTCGTCCCTCTGCGCTATCCTTCCGCTTATCTTCGGCGGCAGCGTTGGTCCCGAAGCGGGCCTCGTTGGCGTCATTGCCGGCCTGTGCACAAGCATCGGAGCCAAACTGCGCGGCCTCGGCTCCGACTTCCGAGAGCTTGCCGCAGCGGGCACGGCCGCATCTGTTTCCGCCGTGTTCGGTGCACCTCTTTTCGCTATCGCCGCCCCGCTTGAGGGCTTCGGCAAAGAAGTTGCCCAGAAGATTGCAGGTGCCCAAGAGAACGAGCAAGCTGCAATCGCCCAGGAGAGCGACGGCTCTGAAGAGATCACCCAAAACGAGCGATTCCCCAAGTGGGTTCGTGTCTGCACTTATATCCTTGCCGCGCTAGGCGCCTTTGGCGTCATGGCCTTGCTCAACAAATTGACTGGCGGCGGAGCAGGACTGCCCCATTTCGACACGATCAGCTTTGGCAATGGAGAGATCACGGCAGCCATTCCGGCGGTGATCGCAGGTGCCGCCGCAGGCTGGTTGTTCCACGCAGGCGAGCACGGCACTCACGCCCTCGCCCACGCAATCGGCAAGAAGCCCGTGCTCAAGGCGGTCATTGTCGGCGCCGTGCTTGGCCTCTGCGGAAGCCTGCTCCCCTTCACCATGTTCGCCGGCGAGCATCAAATGCATGAACTCATGGAAACCTGGACGCTTCTTGGTGGCGGCGCGCTCGTTCTCACCGGATTCATCAAGGTTCTGCTTACGCCGCTGTGCGTAAGCTTCGGATGGCGCGGCGGCCACTTCTTCCCCGTTATCTTCGCGGGCGTGGCCATTGGCTACGGCTGCGCTATTTTGGCAGGATGCGATCCCGTGCTGGCAGCCGCTGCTGGTGCAGGCGCAGTCGTTGGCGGCGTCATGCGCAAGCCCATTCTGGCAACACTGCTTCTCTTCCTGTGCTTCCCCATCTCCGCTGCACCGGTCATGCTGGTAGCCGCAGGCTTCGCCTGCCTGATTCCCCTGCCGAAAGCATGGCGACCGGCTGAGGCTGAGAAGAAACCGAAGCGCAAGAGGGCGAGCAGCAAACAGCTTGAAGCAGACGCGTAAACTACCTCAAGCAGCTATATAAGAAGGAGACGGAATGAGCACCCTGAAACAGCAGGTCTACTGTGCGCTTGAAGATATCTACGCCGCCACACCCGCAGCCAAAGCCACCGGCATCGCTCTCATTGCCCTCATCTGCACCAACGCCCTCTTGGTCTTCATCCCCGAATCGGCTCTGGGCAACGCCTTCGCCTACGATGCAGTACGCTTATTCGCCGCC
>JAFYTB010000187.1 GCA_017559045.1 Eggerthellaceae bacterium
GAATTTCACGCGCACGCGGGCATTCCGTGTGCTGAGGGAGGTAAATTGATGGTGAAGAACGAGTCTACGCTGAGCAGACGATCCTTCGTCGGCTGTGCTGCCTTTGTTGGCGCGGCGCTGGCGTTCACAACCGAGTACGCATATGCAACTACTTCTGCCGAGAAGCGTGCCCAGGCTGATGCAGTGCGCAGCCAGCTCGTAGGCCTGCAAGCCGATCTTGAGGCAGCATCCGAAAAGTACTACAAGGCGATCGAAGAGCAGAAGGCTGCTCAGGAGGCCATGGAGGCCGAGCAGGTCAAGATCGAGGCCGCCGAAGAGCGTATCGCCGTTATTCAGGCGCATCTGGGAAGCCGTCTTCGCAGCATGTATCGCGACGGCTCCGCAAGTCTGGTCGACTTCCTTCTGCGTTCCGCATCCTTCAAGGAGTTCACGCAGAACTGGGACTTCCTTGCTAGCCTGAACGAGAACGATGCTGACATGGTCGAGGAGACCAAGATCGTTCGCGCCGAGCTCGAGGCTGCCAAGGCCGAGTACGAGCGCCAGGAGAAGATTGCTGCTGACAAGGCAGTTGAGGCCAAGGCCATCAAGGAAGAGGTCGAGGCTAAGGTCAATCAGGCATCTCAGCTTGTTGCTCAGCTTGATGAAGAGGCCCGTATTCTGCTCGAGCAGGAGCAGGCAGCTATCGCAGCTGAGGAAGCTCGCAAGAGGGCGGAGGAAGAGCGCAAGAAGCAGGAGCAGGAGGCCCAGCGCAACCCTGGCAACGGTGGCGGCTCCGGTGGCGGTGGCAATAATGGCGGCGGCTCTGGTGGCTCCGGCGGTTCTGGTGGCGGCTCTGGCATGGGTGGCCCGGCAACCGGTTCGCATTCCGAGGTTGTCAGCTATGCGCTTTCCCGCATCGGCTGTCCGTACGTGTGGGGCGGAAGCGGCCCGAACGAGTTTGACTGCTCGGGTCTTGTCAGCTGGGCGTATGCTCAGGCTGGTTACTACCTGCCGCATTACTCTGAGTCCATGTACGCAATGGCAACGCAGCGTGTTCCCGTCTCCGAGGCTCGTCCCGGTGATGTCCTGTGGCGTTCCGGCCATGTTGGAATCGCTGTTGGACATGGTGGCGTGCCGTACGTGCACGCTCCCACGTTTGGCGGTTATGTCCGTGACACCGACCCGCTTTCCTGGTCCGGTTTCACGCATGCCCTCCGCTTCTCTTTCTAAGAGAGTTTTAGGAAACTAGCGCTAAAGACCTTCGCAGTGGGTCGGGTTCCGGATGTGCAAATGTGCACCGTCGGAATCGATCTGCAGCGGGGGTCTTTTTCTTTTTTGCGATATGGGGTGGCTTGATATCCCCTCTGCCTTCGACGAGTGAAAGATTCTGGCCAAACGGGTATCGCTGTCATGACAGTGTCCTCGGTTTGGCCGCCTCTCTCGTCCTTCGAAACAGGTTTCAGCTATATGCCTATGCGGTATATTGATTCTGATTCAGAAATCTTCGTATTCGTCGAGACGCGAAGGAGGCGGAAGCATGCCGTCTTTGAGAAGGAGAAATGCACGATGGCTGGCTGGAGGGGCTGCGGCGATCGCGCTCTCCTTTGCTGTGCTCTGCGCTGTGGTGGGCTTTGCGCCCGACGCGCAGCCTGTCGGAAGCGAGATGGGGGAGACCGCATCTTTTGTTGTGAACGACAAGGTGGCGGGACAGTCCGACGCTGCTACTCAATCAGACGTCGTTGCTCAGTCTGAGGCAGCCGCCAGCGGTGAGTCCTTGGTCGGTCAGCCTGTCGATCGGGGAGCAGTGCAACAGATCGACGCGTCGCAGCAAAGCAGTGCGCAGGCGGATCGAGACCAGGCTACTTCCCAGCTGAAC
>JAFYTB010000188.1 GCA_017559045.1 Eggerthellaceae bacterium
ACCTCAACATCGAGGACTATGACCTCATCGACGCATATGAGCTGAAGGGTGTTCCTCCCGAGGAAGTCGTCATCATGTGCACTGGCTCCCAGGGCGAGCCCCTGTCCGCGCTTGCTCGTATCGCCTACGGTGAGCATAGAACGATTGAGATCGAAGAAGGCGATACGGTCATCGTCTCCGCTACGCCCGTTCCTGGCAACGAGAAGGCAGTCACCAAGGTCATCAACTCCTTGGCAAAGATCGGCGCCGATGTCTACGACAAGAACCGTGCTCGCGTCCATGTTTCTGGCCACGCCAGCGCAGAGGAGCTCAAGATCGTTCTTACGATCGTTAAGCCGCGTGCCTTCATGCCCGTTCACGGCGAAGCTACTCACCTGCGCGCCCACGCTCGCCTTGCAGAGCAGACCGGCGTTCCTGCCGAGAACATCTTCGTTATCGAAAATGGCGACTGCCTTGAACTGACGGCTGCCGGAATCGAGCGCGGCGAAGGCGTTCAGAGCGGTATCGTTTTTGTCGATGGCCTTTCTGTTGGCGACACTTCCCAGGGCGTCCTCGATGAGCGCAACACGCTTGCCGCCCAGGGCTTTGCATCCGTCGCAGCTGCCGTCGACTTCACGAATAAGCGACTGCTCGGTGAAGTCCAGCTCACCATGCGCGGCATCACCGGTGGCGATGATTACTACCTCGCTGAAGAGGCCGTTTCTAGCATTACGGGAGCCATCAAGCGATGCCTCGCTAAGGATGGCGGCCCCCGAGAGGTCAGGAAGGTCACGCGTGACACCGTGCTTTCGCTTCTCTGGGAGCGCACTAAGCAGCGTCCTATGACGGTCGTGAACCTGATTGAGCTTTTATAAAGCTGTTATAATTTAGTGTTGATGATTTGAGCGGCTAACCAAATGGCCGCTCAAACATATTCTCCTAAACGGTACTTAAAACACAGCAGCAAAAGGGAGACAAATGCCTCGAAACGCTTCATCTAGCCAGCAGAATAGCAAGGCTTCCGACAGCGGAAAGACAACCCTCAAAGGGCGTAAGCAGGCTGCAAATGCCAAGGCACAGGCGCCCATCCAAGAAGACACTCGCATTTTTGATTCTCGCACCAAACGCGATATCGCAGGTGTTCTCTTCATCGTGCTCGCCATTGCCACCCTCATGGCTGTTGTAACGCCCGCAGAGGGTATTGTTACCAGCTTTGCATCTCGTGCGCTACATATCGTGCTGGGAATGGGCTGCTATATCATGCCCGTATTCCTTGCTGCAATTGGAGTAACCTTCCTTGTACGCTTCAAGAAGGACAGAGTGCCCTCCAGAGCCGCACTTGGCCTGCTGGTCATCTTCTTTGCATTGCTCGGCCTTCTGGGCATTTCAACTCCGCTTGTCCTCGATGACATGATTCTCCTGTTTACGGAAGAAGCCCTCATCTCCCATGGCGGCTACATTGGCGCAGGCATCGCTTGGGCTGGCCTCACCCTGTTCGGCAAAACCGTTTCGGTCGTTCTCCTTGTTGGCGTTATCTTCATTGGCGTCATCATCATTGGATTCAGCATTTCGAGCTTTATCGAGAAGATTCGTGGTAAGGCTGAAAACGTAGTTGCATCCACCCAGGCCAATAGCGCTCCGCTGTTCGCTCGCGTAAACCGCGGTCAGAGCCAGCCGGTTTCGAATTCCAAGGTTTCGAACTCCAATAATACACAGGTCATTTCCGAGTCTAAGGTACTCGCAGGAGCCAAGACTGCCGCTATTGCAAACGAACCGGAACCCAAGCGTCGCAAAACCCGCTCCGCCGACCCCAATGCAAGCAGCGTCACCAAGGCAATATCCACCCCGCAGATCTCAGCAGAGAGCGAGGAGAAGGCTCCTTCAACGTTGACGCGAAAGCTGAGCAGGGGAGGAGCGCAGAATGCTGCCGCACCTGCAAAGGAAGCCGACAAGCTTAAGAAGAAGTCCAACGTAAGCCCTCAAGCTGCTCCGAGACCTTCGGAGGGCTTCAAACTTCCGCCTATGAGCCTTCTCGCAAGCCAGACCGGTCCGGTTGGCGGCGCTAGCACAGATGAGCTTGAGGAAACCGCCTATCTGCTTCAGGAGACGCTTTCCGATTTCGGCATCATGGCCTCCGTCGTAGGCTGGGTTGCGGGTCCCACTGTTACCTTGTTCAAGGTTGATCTGCCCGCTGGTGTTCGCGTTAGCCGCATTACAGCACTCAATGACGATATCGCCCTTGCTCTTGCCGCTCCCGGCGTTCGCATTTTTGCGCCTATTCCCGGCACCAATTACGTTGGTATCGAGGTTCCCAACAGGACACGTCAGACCGTACTGCTGTCCGACGTCCTCACTGACGCAAAGCCCGGCCCGCTGCAGATTGCAGTTGGCAAAGACGTTGAAGGCAACGCCATTGTCAGCGACCTCGCCAAAATGCCGCATCTTCTCATTGGCGGTACTACTGGCTCCGGTAAGTCCGTCTCCATTAACGCGATGATCATGTCTATTCTCATGAGAGCCACCCCTTCCGAGGTGCGCTTTATCATGATCGATCCGAAGCGAGTCGAATTTACCCCCTACAACGGCATTCCTCATCTGTATGTGCCCGTTGTCACCGAGGCACGTGAGGCTGCAAGCGCTCTTTCGTGGGGTGTTGCCGAGATGGAGCGTCGCCTGAAGATCTTTAGCAAGGTCGGCGCTCGCAATATCGGTCAGTACAACGCTAAAGTTCAGGAGGAAAAGGCGGCTATCAGCCTTGCCGAGTCCGAGGGGAAAGAAGCACCGCAGCCGCAATACGGAGACGAGCTGCCCTACATCGTCATCATCATCGACGAGCTCGCTGACCTCATGATGAACGTTGGCAAGGAAGTTGAGTTCTCCATTAGCCGCATTGCTCAGCTTGCTCGTGCTGCCGGTATTCACTTGATCGTCGCCACCCAGCGTCCGTCTACGAACGTTGTAACCGGCCTGATCAAGGCGAATATTACAAATCGAATCGCCTTCAATGTTGCATCGGGCATCGACTCTCGCGTTATTCTCGATACTCCTGGCGCCGAAAATCTCATTGGCCTTGGAGACCTACTGTTCTCGAAACCCGAGTACGCGAAGCCTCAGCGAATTCAAGGTTGCTACGTCTCCGAGGACGAAATCAACGCTGTCGTCGAGATGCTCAAAGCCCAGGGTGAACCCGAATATCATTCCGAGATTCTCTCCACCAACCTCATCACGCTTGGTGAATCGAAACCCGATGGCTCTGGTGGTAGCTGCGACGATGACGATCCGTTGCTCTGGGAGGCTGCAGAAATCGTAGTTGCTAGTGGTTTAGGCTCCACAAGTAACATACAACGTCGACTTAAAGTTGGTTATTCTCGCGCAGGTCGTATAATGGATCAGTTGGAGGACAAGGGTGTTGTTGGCCCCGCAAATGGCAGCAAACCCCGCGAGGTCCTCGTGGACGAAATGGAGCTTGAAACGCTCAAGGCATTTGAAACAAACGATGCTATGAGCAGTTCGAACTCGGAGGTGTACTAACATGGCACGCAGTTCTTCATATGGCGATATTCTTCGCAATGCGCGCAAGCGTACCGGCATGAACCTCGGTGATGCTGCGTATCGTCTTCGCATTCGCCCCGATATCCTCAGGGCAATCGAGGAGTGCGATTATTCGAGAATGCCTCCTCGCGGATACACGCGCAATATGATCAGCGCCTATGCTCGCATGCTCGGGCTCAATCCCAATGAAATTACTCAGATGTATCTCGACGATGCCTACGCCTTTGAAGTTGGCCGTGTTCGTAAGGATGCCTCTACAGGAGTTGGATCTGGAGCTTCCGATGCTTCATCGCGATCCTCCAGACGTCAGACCCAGGCGACAGAGCGTGAGCCGTACCGCAACTCCCGAGGTCGAGCTGTGTATGACGATCGCCTCGAGAAGCCAAGCCGTCCCTCCAATAACGCTCGCGTCCACACGTCGCGCAACGTCAGCCTGCCTTCCCGCCAGTATACGAATCTGGTTGCTTCTCCGAAGCAGAAGGGTGGCTCCTCCAAGCTTCCTTACTTCATTGCAGTAGGAGTCGTTGTTCTCCTGCTCATTGTCATTGCAGTATTCGTGCTTGGCGGTAAGGATGACGCAACAGTCGATACCCAGACCCCCAACGTTCCTGTTGCCGGTTTGTCCGACACCTCAAACCCCGCAGGCACCACTACTCCGCCTACCATCATTGATGTTAAGCCCACCAGTGCCGTCGTAAGCTTCGAGGTCGCCTCTGGCGACAGTGCTTACATCGAAGTTTACGTCGATGAGGCTTGCAAGTATGCAGATACCGCAAACGGACCCGTCTCTAAGGAATTCGAGATCACCGGTAAGTGCTCCTTCGTTACCACGAATCCGAGCAGTGTTCAGCTGTTCCTCGATGGCGATCTGATCGAACTCACCGATGAAGACGGCGACGGTGTCTATGTATTCGAAGTTGACTTCGCACAGATCCTTGCTGATTGGGAGGCTGAAAACGCCAAGGCAAAGGCAGAAGCAGCCGCCCAGCAGGCTACCCAGGATAGCGCAAAGTCCGAAGGTACTGATACCGCTAACGAATAACGTTCTGTTTTGAATTTACGCATTTAGAAAGGTACAGATATGGCTAAAGAGTCCAGCTTTGATGTTGTCTCCACTGTTGACATGCAGGAGGTAGATAACGCATTCCAGCAGGCAAAGAAGGAGATTGCCCAGCGCTACGACCTCAAGGATTCCGGCGCCGAGATCACTCTCGACAAGGCAAAGAAGACCATGACCGTTGCTGCTCCGGCCGACTTTGTTGCCAAGCAGGTCATCGACGTCATCGGTTCCAAGGTCATCAAGCGCGGCATTGACTTCAACGCCATTAAGTGGGGCGACCCGATTTCCGCGACTGGCGGCTCTGTTCGTCGTACCGCAACCATCGTTGACGGCATCGACAAGGAAACCGCAGGAAAGATCAACAAGGACATCAAGGCTCTGAAGCTTAAGTGCAAGGTTCAGATCGAGGGCGACCAGCTGCGTGTCAGCTCTGCATCCCGTGACACCCTTCAGGAGGTTATCACCTTCCTCAAGGGCCAGGATTACGGTCAGCCGCTGCAGTACGTCAACTATCGTTAATCACAGAGGTCTATCGTGCAAAACGTCAATTGCGTTAATGCTCGTACCGTTGCCTTCGTAACCCTTGGGTGCGCAAAAAACGAAGTCGACACCCGAGACATGGGTAACAAGCTGCGCAGTGCCGGGCACCGCGTAATCGACAACCCCGAGCTTGCTGACATCGTCATCGTCAACACTTGCTCCTTCATTCAATCAGCTACTGAAGAGAGCATTGATACCATCTTCGAGCTTTGTGAGCTTCCTCGAATTGAAGACGGCTCTGCCGCCCTGGTTGTTGCCGGCTGCATGCCCGCTCGATATGGAAGCGATCTGGAAGAAGAGCTCTCCGAGCCCAAGGCCTTCGTACCCTGCAGCAAAGAGGACGATATTGTCGCTGTCGTTGAGAGCATTGCGCTTGAAGGCGTACAGGGTGACCTTGTTGACGAAGAGCAGGCTACGTCCGACGTATTTGCCTACGTTAAGATTTCCGATGGCTGCGATCGTTGGTGCTCCTACTGCACTATCCCCATTATTCGCGGTCGCTATCGCAGCTTTCCCTATGAAAGCATTCGTGAGGAAGTTGCCTCCTGCGTTGATGCCGGCGCTAAAGAGGTCTGCCTGATTGCTCAGGACACCGGCAAGTGGGGCAGCGATTTCGAAGATCCGCAAACCCTTGCCTGGCTTGTCGAAAAGCTCGCTACTGAGTTCTGCGATACCTGGATTCGCATCATGTATCTCCAGCCTGAAGGCATTACCGAAGAGCTTCTGAGCGTTATCGCCAAATTCGACAACATCTGCTCTTACATCGACATGCCTCTGCAGCACGTAGACGCAGATGTCCTTCGCAGCATGAATCGCTCTGGTTCTCGAGCTGAAATCGAGGAGTGCTTTGAGCGCATCTTCTCTATCGTTCCCGACATGACCCTTAGAACCACCCTCATTGCTGGATACCCGGGTGAAACCGAGGAGCAGTTTGAAGAGCTTTGCGATTTTGTCGAGAACTCTCCTTTTAGCTACATTGGAGTTTTCCCGTACTCCCGCGAAGAGGGAACGCGCGCTTACGACCTGCCCGATCAGCTCGATGAAGACGAGAAGCTCGAAAGAGCCCAGAGAATTCGCGACATTGCAGACGCCGTCTGTGCTTCGCGAGTTGCCATGAGAATCGGTAATAAAGAAACGGTTTTGGTTGAAGGCGTGGAAGATGACGGTCAGCTTTATGGTCGTTGTCAGTGCCAGGCTCCTGAGGTCGATGGAGTCACCTTCGTCGAGAAGGGCGAACCTGGTGATTTCGTCAAGACCACCATCATCGACACCCTTATGTATGAGATGGAAGGTGAATAGACATGACCTCTTCGCGCAAGCGCAGTGAAGTCTGGACGCCCGCTAACATTGTTACCATTATTCGCATCTGCCTCGTCCCGGTGTTTGTTGTCGTGCTTCTCGCTCCTTGGAACCATTTCTTGGATATCTCGGATGGATTTAAGGGTCTTATTGCTGCGGTTATTTTTGCTCTTATCTCTTGCACTGACTGGGTCGACGGCTATCTCGCACGCAGTCGTAATGAGGTAACCGATTTTGGCAAGTTCATGGATCCTCTTGCAGACAAGATCCTGGTTACCGCCGCTTTGATCTCTCTTGTTGAACTCCAGCTGCTTCCTGCATGGCCTGTTCTGATCATTCTCGCTCGTGAGTTCATCGTTTCCGGCGTACGCATGGTTGCGGCAAGCAAGGGTTCCGTTATCGCAGCTAGCTGGTACGGTAAGGCAAAGACCGTTTCGCAGATCATCGCGATTATCTGCTTCCTCATCAAGGGAAGCTTCGCACCCGAAGCGCTTGGCTTACTTACGTCCTTCTCCTGGTTCGTAATGATCATCGCGCTTATTCTTACCATTATTTCCATGATGGACTACCTCTCGAAGGCTCGTCATCTTCTTGGATTTGGCACTGCCGAGGATAACTAAACCCAATGACCTGCGCCGCCGTTCCTTTTGCTGAGGTTAAAACCGCTAATACTAATGACGCGAATCTCATGCTCGCCGAAGAGCTTGTTGCGCTTTGCCGCAAACATGAGATTCGCGTTGCCACGGCAGAAAGCCTTACCGGCGGAATGATTGGGTCTTGCATCACCTCAATCTCGGGCAGCTCCCAAATCTATAGTGGAGGAATCATTTCCTACACCAACGAAGCCAAAGCGTCGCTGCTAAATGTCTCAAAACCCTCCCTCGAAACGTACGGAGCGGTCAGTGATGTAGTTGCATGCGAAATGGCGCAGGGGGCTCTTAATGCACTCGGGTCAAATTACGCTATTTCAGTTACGGGAATAGCAGGACCGACAGGCGAAGAACCCGGTAAACCCGTCGGCACCGTATACATCGCAGTTGCATCCCAAGAAGAAACCAGTTGCATCAGGTACCTCTTTAACGGATCAAGAGATGACGTCAGAGCAACAACGGTGAACTTCGCACTGCGCAATATGCTTGAAGCTATTAAGTCAGCTTTAGATTAACTCTGATCCTTGCCTGCCAACTCTTTAGGGATCGCATTATCTCGCATTAATTGAAACCAGAAGTCACCCGCCTCCAATTGCTGACGCAGAAGAGTAGGGGAGCACACTCTTAATTAGGTTTGGGATATCTATTTACCAACCATTGAACATTAGAGTATTCTGCCTTGATTTTAGCCAGCGAAGATAGGGATCACCAAGAGGCTTCGTCTTGATCTCTTGGCAAAATCGAAGCGATTAGTTGCTCCGTACCCACATTTATCATCACCTTGCTTGCAAGCAAATTTTTGATCGCAATGTAGTCTTCGATCAACTCTAGTAAGGACATTTGTTCGTAATTCTTTACGAATTAGCTTGACTATAAAACAGGTGTTCGTATAATGTATCTCATGCTCTAAGCATAGATTGCTGCACGAAAAGGAAGATAAATGAACCAGGATAAGCTGCAAATGCTCAAGGTCACCACCGACCAGATTGAGAGCAAATTTGGCAAGGGTGCCATCATGAAGCTCGGCGAAGGTGGAGCCGACTTGAACATCGGGGTAATTCCTACGGGTGCTTTGCCTCTCGATGCTGCACTGGGAATCGGCGGCGTACCTCGCGGTCGAATCATCGAGATCTATGGCCCTGAATCCAGTGGTAAAACCACCCTTTCTCTTCAGATTCTCGCCGAAGCTCAGGCTATGGGCGGTATTGTTGCGTTCATCGACGCAGAGCATGCCCTTGATCCGGTTTACGCTGCTCGTATCGGCGTCGATATCGACGAGGTACTCATTTCCCAGCCCGATACCGGTGAACAAGCACTCGAAATCTGCGATATGCTCGTACGATCTGGAGCTATTGACTGCGTTGTCGTCGACTCCGTTGCTGCACTTGTTCCTCGCGCCGAAATCGAGGGCGAAATGGGCGATACCACGGTTGGCCTCCAGGCTCGTCTTATGTCTCAGGCCCTTAGAAAGCTGGCTGGCTCACTCTCTAAGTCAAACACCACCTGCATCTTCATCAATCAGCTTCGCGAGAAGATTGGTGTTATGTTCGGTAACCCCGAAACTACGACGGGCGGCCGCGCTCTCAAATTCTTCTCCAGCGTACGTATCGATATCCGCAAAGTTGACTCCATTAAGCTCAGCGGAGAAGTGGTCGGCAATAGAGTTCGTGCAAAGGTCGTTAAAAACAAAGTTGCCCCGCCCTTTAGGCAGGCCGAGTTCGATCTCATGTATGGCGAAGGCATCTCCCGTGAAGGCTGCATCATCGATATGGCAGTTGAATGCGGAATCGCAAAGAAGAGCGGTGCTTGGTACACCTACGGTGAAGAACGCCTTGGACAGGGCAGGGAAGCCGCAAAGAACACCCTCCGTGAGAACCCCACGCTTCGCACCGAAATCGAGCGTAGAGTTCGCGAAGAGTACGACATCCCGGTACTTGAAACCTCCCTCGAAGAAGAAGGCTGCACCCCGGCTCCTAAGACTGCAAAGAAAAAGTAACAATGCTCTATTCATCATCGAATAGCTTTTTGGCCCTCGCTTCTGACGAGGGCCAAAAAGTATGGGCCAAAATTCTGCGCACGGCATCCGCTCGCGAGTACTCTACTAAGCAAGTTCGCGTTAAATTACGCAATGCCGGATACTCCGAAAACGTCATAGAGGAGGCAATTGAGCGCGCCCAGGAATTAAAAATTCTCGACGACGAGAGATACGCCGACTCTCTTATTAGAACTCGCATCTCCTCTGGCAAGGGACTACAACCCACTCTTAAAGAAATCGAAGAACTAGGAATCAATCCTGAGACTCTACCTTCGTTCGAAGAGCTTGCTGGAATCGACGCTAAGGAATCCGAACTCGAACGCGCCCTCGTTCTTCTTGACAGAAAGCCGCCACGAAGCAAGAACCTCAGAGATGGCGCATTCAGAAAGCTCGTTCAGGCCGGATACTCAGTAGAAGTTGCAGGTCGTGCTGCACGCCTTTGGATGGAAAATGGCGTCGAGTAATCGTGGAAATGAACAAATCGACCGATTAAACGGCGTAATCGTTATCTTCATTGCTATATAATGGTATCTACCAATGAGCAATTTCGCCCTTATGGGTTTTTATATATACAATTCCATATGCAAACCAATTCAATAAAGGCTTATTTGCTCATGGCCGGATATGTTCCGGCATTTTTATTGATCCCGAACGGCTTAAAAGCCACCGCATAAAGAAAGGGGGAGCAAATGCCTGCACCGATTTGGCTTTGCATTGGCGTAGTTGTCGGCATCGCTCTCGGCTTTCTCGTCACGCGTTATTTAGTCAATGCTTCCACGAAAAGGGCTGCCGAAGATGCAGCTGCCTTGATCGATGATGCAAAGAAGCAAGCTGAAACTCTGCGTCGAGAGGCCATTATTGAGGGCAAAGACCAGGCAATGAAGTTTAAGCAGCAGGTTGAGGAAGAGAACAAGGAGCGCATGAAAGAAGTGCGTGCCGCCGAAAACCGTGTTGCACAGCGCGAGGAGTCCCTTGACCGTCGCGGCGAGTCCCTTGATGCTCGCGAGCATCAGATCTCTTCTCTCCAGGGTCAGCTCGAGCGTCGCGAGCGCGACCTCGACGAAGCTGAATATGAGATCGACCGCCGTCTTGAACGAGTTGCCGGCATGACGCCTCAGGAGGCAAAAGAGGAAATGCTCGATGCTCTCCGTGATGAGGTCGTCCACGAGTCTGCCGCCATCATCCGCGAATCTGAAACCAGGACTAAGGCTGAAGCTGACAAGAAGGCTCGTATGATTCTGAGCCTCGCTATCCAGCGTGTTGCGGCAGACCATTCTGCAGAGAACACTGTATCGACTATTCATATTCCCTCTGACGATCTCAAGGGTCGCATCATTGGTCGTGAAGGTCGTAACATTCGTTCTTTCGAGCAGCTCACCGGCACCAACCTCATCATTGACGACACCCCCGAGTGCGTCACCATCTCCTGCTTCGATCCTGTTCGCAGGGAGATCGGCCGCGTCACTATGGAGAACCTCATTTCTGACGGCCGTATTCATCCGGCACGCATCGAGGAGATGTTCGACAAGGCTACGGCTTTTGTTAATCAGCGCGTACAGGAGGCAGGCGAGCAGGCTGCTTTCGATACGGGCATCCACGATCTCCATCCCGAGCTCGTTCGTACTCTGGGCCGCCTCCGTTATCGCACCTCCTATGGCCAGAATGTTCTGAACCACTCTCTCGAGGTTGCATACCTGAGCGGCGTCATGGCTGCAGAGCTCGGCCTTGACCCCATCCCCGCAAAGCGCGCTGGTCTGCTCCACGACCTCGGCAAGGCTGTCGATCACGAAATCGAGGGCAGCCATGCTGTTATCGGTGCCGACCTGGCACGCCGCTTCGGCGAGAAGCCCGAGATCGTTCACGCTATCGAAGCTCATCATGCTGATGTTGAGCCCAACACTGTCATCGACGTTCTCGTTCAGGCTGCAGACGCTATTTCCGCTGCACGTCCGGGCGCTCGTAAGGAAACCCTCGACGCCTACATCAAGCGCCTTGAGAAGCTCGAGGAAATCGCAAACTCCCACAAGGGCGTTGAGCGCACCTACGCCATCCAGGCAGGTCGCGAGGTTCGCGTCATGGTTGAGCCCGAAATTGTCGATGAGGCTAATGCCATCGTGCTTGCACACGACATTGCCCGTCAGATCGAAAGCGAGATGCAGTACCCCGGCCAGGTAAAGGTCGTGGTCATCCGCGAGAGCCGTGCCGTTGACTACGCCAAGTAGCAAACAGCTCGCCTCATTCATAACTGAAACGTACGGCGATAGCCATCTTCGAGTCGAAACCGACCTCGGAGATGGCTTCGTGCGTCTTAAGATCTCTGAAGCGGAGAGACGTCAGGCTGAACAAGACATTCGCTCAAGCGAAGACATCATCATTGAGCTTCTGAGAAACTCTCGAGACGCTGGGGCGCAAAACATTTACATCGCTCTCTCTAAAACCGATGATCTACGCTCTATCCTGATCCTTGATGATGGAGCCGGAATCCCTTCGAGTCACTTTGAGGAGATCTTCGAGCCTCGCGTTACCTCGAAGCTCGACACCTCGCATATGGATAAGTGGGGCATCCATGGCCGAGGCATGGCTTTATATTCCATCTCCACACACGCCATCTCCGCCAAGGTTGCTTGCTCAACGCCGGAAAAGGGAACGTCCATCTCTATCGAAACCTCCCTGAAAACCCTTCCGGAAAAGACCGATCAGTCAACCTTCCCTCATTTCGAAGTAACCCATGATGGTGCCTACTCAATGAGAGGACCGAAGAACATACTTCGCGTAGCAGCTGAATTCGCTCTCGAACACCGCAAAGATTGCAATGTCTACTGCGGCTCGCATGCCGAAATTCTAGCCACCCTGTACAAGCACTCCATGCGAGTAACCACACCCGCTCAGCGTGCCTTCGGTACAGAAAATGATGCGCCTAGCATTATCTATAAGGCAGCCTTCGCAGCTGACGCAAATCAACTTGCGTCCTTCGCTAGCGAACTTGGTATCAACCTCTCCGCAAGAACTTGCAGAAGAATTCTCGATAACGAAATCGATTCGCTTCCTTCTTTACTTGAGCGAATTCACGATGAATCAATGCCTCGTCAAAAGAAATCCGAAAGGCGAATGGACGCTCTTCTTCGAGACCACAGAAGCATTCAGCTAGACAACGAGGATATCGAGCTCCTTAGCAATGCCATTACAGACGCCTTATCAACTATTGCCGAAAAGCATTACATGGAACCCCAGATCAAACCAGAGATTAAGGTTGGCTCAGGCAAGATCAGCATCACTATTCCAGTGCAATTGCAGCACTAGATTCAAGGCAACATCCTTGCACCCGATTATCCTCTTAAGTAAAATGATGAGGTTGTGTGCGAACATTCGTTTATGCTCGCCACACGGGTAAACTGCACTATTGAACGTAACTTACACACACTACTACGACAAGGAATACGCTCGTGTCGCAAGATTTCACGCCAGAAATTGGCTGTCTCAAGGTATCTTCTAAGTCATCTCCCGCCTCTGTCGCCGGTGCAATCGCAGGCATGATTAAAGATGGCGTTTTGGTTGACATCCAGGCTGTTGGCGCTGGTGCTGTAAATCAGGCAGTCAAGGCCATCGCTATTTCCCGCGGATTCCTGTCGCCCATTGGCATTGAAGTGGTATGCGTTCCTTCTTTTGCCGACATCATGATTGACGGCGAATATCGCACCGCCATTCGCTTCTCCGTCGAACCTCGTTACCTTAGAGGTGTGGTTAGGACGGAGTCCAGCTACGACTCCATTAGCATTTAACTAAATAGATAGGCATAGTATGACTCGTTCTTTTGACGGCCTTACGTATTGTGTCCACACCTTCGGCTGCCAGATGAATAAGCATGATTCCGAGCGCATTGCTGGCATGCTTGATGGCCTTGGTGGCTCCATGGTTGAAACCATTGAAGAAGCTGACATTGTCATCTTCGTTACGTGCTGCGTAAGAGAAGCGGCAGACGTAAGGCTCTATGGCCAGGTTTCGTCAATTAAGAACACTCCGCTGCGTGAGGGATCACCTCTCAAAAAGCGTATCCTCGCTGTTGGCGGCTGCATTGGCCAGCGTGACGGTGAAAAGCTCACTGAGCAGATGAAGCATCTTGATGTTGTATTCGGCACCCACAATATCGGCGCCCTGCCCGCACTTCTTGCTGCAACCATCGAAGATGGCAACCATCATATCGAGGTTCTCGATTCCGCAACGGACTTCCCGACGAACCTGCCTATCACCCGAGAGCACTCCTGGGCTGCCTGGGTTCCCATCACCATTGGTTGCAATAACTTCTGCTCTTACTGCATCGTTCCCTATGTTCGCGGACGTGAGAAGTCTCGTCCTATCGAGGATATCGTTGCAGAAGTTCAGGCATACGTTAATGCTGGCGTTAAAGAGGTAACCCTTCTCGGCCAGAACGTAAACTCCTACGGCAGAGACCTGTACGGTGAACCGCGATTCGCCCAGGTTCTTGACGCCATCGACGCAACCGGCGTCGAAAGAATTCGATTCGCAACGAGTCACCCCAAGGATCTCACTGATGAGGTAATCGAGAAATTCGGTACGCTTAAGTCGCTTATGCCGTATCTCCATCTGCCTGTTCAGTCTGGCTCCAATCGCATCCTTGACGCCATGAACCGCAGATATACAAGAGAGCACTACCTCGAGCTTATCGAAAAGGTCAGGAAGGTATGCCCCGACATTGCTCTTTCGACAGACGTAATTGTCGGCTTCCCCGGTGAAACTGAGGAAGACTTCCAGGATACGAAGTCGCTTATCGAGCAGGTTGGCTATAACCAGGTGTTCACCTTCATCTACTCAAAGCGTGAGGGCACTCCCGCAGCGAAGATCGATGACCCTACTCCGCGAGAGGTAATCCAGCGTCGCTTCGACAGCCTCGTTGATGTCGTGCAAAACAATGCCTACACGCTTAACCAGCCCGAGGTCGGAAAGACCCTTCCTGTGCTGGTTGAAGGCGTCTCCAAGCGCGATGGCTTCATTCTTGCCGGAAAGAGCCCCAAAAACCAGACAGTTCATGCGCCTATTCCCGAGGGAATTTCACCTGAGAGCCTCGAGGGCACTATGGTCAACGTACATATTACGGGTGCCAAAACATGGTACCTGTCCGGCGAGATCGTAAGCGAGCTTTAGCATGCTTACCCTCAATGCTCTTGGCGAGAGCCAGATAGAGCAAACCCCGGTCATTTGCGTTGTTGGTCCTACCGCATCGGGTAAATCTGATTTAGCGCAGAATATTGCTCAGGCAATTGATGGGGAAGTGGTCAGCGCTGATTCCATGCAGATCTACAAAGGCATGGATATCGGTACAGGCAAGCTACTTCCCTCGGAACGTCTCGTTCCCCACTTCGGTCTCGACCTCATCAATCCTGGTGAGCCATATTCGGCTGCTCTGTTTCAGGATTATGCGAGAAGCTGCTTTGAGGATATCTGGAGTCGCGGCAAAAGAGTTGTTCTTTGCGGCGGTACCGGACTGTATGTTCGTGCTGCGATTGACGCATACGACTTTCCCAAGGGAGAACAAGTAAACAATCCCACCAGAGACAAGTACACGCGCTATGCCGAACAGCATGGCGCAGATGCTCTTTGGGAGCTTTTGCGCGAGCGCGATCCCGAAAGCGCGCTTGTTCTTCATCCCAACAACGTTCGCAGGGTTGTAAGGGCCTTCGAAATGCTTGAGGATGAAGGAACAAATTACGCAACCCAGCTTAAGAACCTTGCGCAACTCGAGCAAGAGATTCCCGCGATCTTCCTTGGTTTGCAGGTAGAGCCCGATTCCCTGAGAGAGCGCATCAACAGGCGTGTTGATGAAATGGTTGCTCAGGGGCTAGTCAAGGAAGTAAAAGACCTGCTCAATAGCGGTTTTCGAGAGGGTGTAACCGCTCCTCAAGCTATCGGATACAAAGAAATCGTAGCTGCGCTGGATGAAAACTGCTCCATGGCAGAAGCAATCGAGGAGATCAAAACCTCTACGAGGCGCTATGCAAAGAGGCAGCGTACATGGTTCCGCAAAGACACCAGAATTCATTGGCTTGATGCAAATGACGACATGCGTCATCGTCTCCTGGATTCTGCTCTGAACTACATCAAGGATTAGCACTACTTATGACCGAATTTGAATCCGTTATACAACGCGGCCCTAAGACTGTATTCGAAGAACGCAGGGAACGTGCGGTAACTGTTGGCGTCGATCGCCCCGGCTTAGCTTGGTCTCTTGCATCTTCTCTCGCCGAACTGGAGAGACTTGCTGACACCGCAGGTGCAGACGTAGTTGCAACAACCACTCAGAAACTCGACTCTCCGAATCCGAGAACCTTTGTAGGAAGCGGCAAGGCTGAGGAAATCGCCGATTTGTGCAGGGCTCACGCCGCCGATCTTGTGATCTTCGACGACGAGCTTACTCCTTCACAACAGTCCAATCTCGAAAAGATCGTAGGCAAGAAGGTCAAGGTCATTGACCGCACCGCGCTCATTCTTGATATCTTCGCCCTTCATGCCACAACAAAAGAGGGCCGACTGCAGGTTCGACTCGCGCAAAATCAGTACCTTCTTCCGCGCCTGAGGGGCATGTGGGCTCACCTTGCCTCTAACCGCATGGGCGGTGGCGTTGGATCTCGTTTCGGTGAAGGCGAAAGCCAGCTCGAGGTCGACCGCCGTATGGTTCGTAAGCGCATCACTTCTATCAAACGAGAGCTCAACCACCTTGCAGAAGTTCGCAATCTTCAACGCGAGAGTCGCTATGCAAGCGGAATGTTTAAGGTCGCTATTGCTGGATACACCAACGCAGGCAAGTCGAGTCTCATTAACCGTTTGACTAATGCCGATGTTCTAAGCTACGACAAGCTTTTCGCCACGCTTGATTCGACAACGCGTAAATATGAGCTCCCTGAGGGCAGAGAGATCACCATCACCGATACGGTTGGCTTTATCCAGAAGCTTCCCACGACCCTCGTGGAGGCCTTTAAGAGCACTCTTGACGAGATCACCGGAGCCGACTTTATCCTTCACGTTATTGACGCCTCATCTGACGAATTCGAGTCTCAGGTTGATTCCGTCAATCAGATTCTTGACCAAATCGGCGCGCAGAGCATTCCAAGAATCGAAGTGTTCAATAAGTGCGATCTGCTTACCGAGGAAGAGTTAGCGGCTTTCAAATCTCGATTCCCCTTCTCCCTGCAGATTTCTGCACATACCGGACTTGGCATCGATGATCTCATCGAGCGAATCGCTCAGGCCGCTTCATCGTCAGATCAGCTTATCGAGGTATTAATTCCCTACACGCGTGGCGATCTGGTCTCCATCGCCCATGAGAGATGCCACGTCATCTCCGAAACCCACAAGGAAGTCGGCACTCAAATCATCATGAGGGTAGGGGAGTCGTACAGAAGCCTCTTCAGCAACTTCGAGTTCTAATACAACCAAAACAATTGAATCTATAACAATAAGTTCGGCCCCGTGAAGCAATCGCAAACGCTTCACGGGGCCGAATCTTAAATTAAAAGTTTAGCAATGAAGAGCTTATGCGGTTAAACACGCCTAAACACAGCAACCACCTTGCCGGCAATGGAGCACTCAGAAACAATGATGGGCTCCATAGAGGAGTTTTCGGGCTGAAGGCGAATATGATCGCGCTCTTTATAGAAACGCTTCACAGTGGCGCCATCGTCAACGATAGCGACGACGATATCGCCGTTATTTGCAACGGGCTGCTCCTTTACCACGACATAGTCGCCATGATTAATTCCAGCTTCAATCATGGAATCGCCCCTCACGGCGAGCATGAAAGAAGCGGAATCACCAACGATCTCGACGGGAAGGCTCATGGTGTTAGTGATATTTTCTTCAGCAAGAATAGGAGAGCCGGCAGCAACGTCACCCACCAAGGGGACATTGATGACGTTAAAGCTCGAAGCAAAATATTCATCCTCAACAACAGGGCGAACATCGGAATCAAGGGAGTACGTAAGAGCAATAGAGCGAGACTTCAGAGGATCTCTCTTAATAAGGCCCTTATCTTCAAGCGCCTTCAGATGAACATGCACAGTAGAAGGGGAGGAGAGACCGAGAGCCTGGCAGACCTCACGAACAGTGGGACCGTAGCCCTTTTCCCTGATGCAATCTTCAATACAGCTTAAGACGGCCTGCTGACGTTTAGTGACCTTATCAGCCATTAGAATCCTCCAAGAGAACAAATGTTTGCTTTTCTGTTGACATGAACTTTTGTTCGATTTATTATAACAACGAACAAAAGTTCTTGCAATAATAGGCAGGGGATGAAAATGAATCAGCAGAAGCATTCATACGGCGTAAACGGCAGCTCCGCCCTTAAGCACGTCGAAGCACCGCGTTCCAACGCTCGTGTAATTCAATTTCCTTCCGACCTCATCAAAGTTGAACGCAGCTACGGTATCGAAAGCGTCAGCCACAGAAACCAGGCAAGATCCATTGATCCCGCACGTGGAAGCCTTGCCGGTAGGCCCCTCAATATGTTCAGCAAGGCAGAAACGGCAGCTATGTTCGTCATCTGCACCGTGGTAACTTTTGCAGCATTTTTCTGCATCTAAAATAAGTCAAAATATCAGCCTTGCAATGCGCATCCGCCAAAACAATCAGGCGATGCGCATTGTGTTTATATGGACACACAAACATCTTTATATAGTGAATAAGCACTAGATATAGCCCGTAATTCACTATATGTTGTATGATTCTTCAAAACCTAGTAAGGAGAATCATATGCGTTGCCCACAGTGCAATCATCTGGAAACCAAAGTCATTGACTCCAGGTCGGCAGACGAAGGTGCATCGATCCGCAGAAGAAGAGAATGCCTTCGTTGCGAGCATCGTTTCACCACCTACGAACGCCTCGGTGAAAACCCGATCATCGTGATCAAAGCTGACGGTTCTTCAGAGGTATACGAACGTCAAAAATTGCTTAGAGGACTCCTCATTGCATGCGCCAAACGTCCTATAAGCCCTGATCAGATCGATGAATTGATCTGCAGTATCGAGCGCTCGCTTCGAAGCTCGCAAAAAACCGAGATCAGATCCAGGGATCTTGGTGAAATGGCATTAGCACGCCTCGCAAAACTTGATCATGTTGCATACATTCGATTTGCAAGCGTATACAAGGACTTTAAAACCGCAGACGAATTCTCTAAGGCCCTTAAGGAGCTTAAGTAATGAACAACTTGAACGTCCATATCAAAATGCTCGATTGCGATATGGAAGTGCCTGCATACGCGCACGAGGGCGATGCCGGACTTGATCTTCGCTCGACCATAGATTTCAGTCTTAAGCCCGGAGAGAGAAAGCTCATTCCTTGCGGCTTTGCAATTGCAATACCCGAAGGTTATGCCGGACTTGTAATTCCCAGAAGCGGACTGGCGGCTAAACACGGTATTTCCATTGTCAATGCACCTGGATTGATCGATAGCGGATACCGTGGTGAAATTAAAGTCATCCTCATCAATACAGATGCAGAATGCGCCTTTGAGGCAAAACGCGGAGATCGAATTGCGCAGCTTATGATCACAGCTGTGCCTACGGTAGAACTTCATGTATCCGATGAGCTTACTGATTCAGATCGAGGCATCGGAGGTTTTGGAAGCAGCGGTATCCAATAACCAATTGGTACCAGAGTTTCATCAAAGACACACCAGACAGTTCAAGGGCCAGAAACTCGCGTTTTAAGGTAATTTGATACATCCAGAAACAAGATGGGGCCTTAAAACGGCTTAGAATCGGTCACTATTTTTACCCCTCAATTCGTCCAAGAAAGTAAGGCAATGGATAACAACCATCACAACGAGAAGTCTTCATTCGAGCAAATTAAATCGGCTCAAACCATGATTACCATTGCGACCATAGCGGCACCAGTGTCTTTGATCTTCGGCGGCGTGCTGCTTAGCGCTATTGCATTCATCTGCGGTCCGGTAGGTCGCAAAAGGCTCCTCAAGGTAACGCCAAGCAATGCAGCAGAAGCTACGGCCATGCAGTCTGCTGCAAAGTCCGTAAAGATGGCATTGATCATGTGTGTAATCGCGCTGAGCTTGAATTTGATTTCTGCATACATGATGTATCCGGCTTATATCGAGTTGCTGCAAACCGCTGGTACCGCTGACATTTCGACAAGCACGGTCACAACCCAGTCTTCCATCTGGGGTTAATCCCTAGATATGTATTCCTGATAATATATGTTATGTAAACTATCATAACTGCAGGTCAGGGGTTGATTGGTCGATTGAGCGACCTAATGCAGGTTTTTTGCAGGAGATGCTGAGGTCTGCGTGGAGTCCTTCGAACCGCTGGTCCCGGCACCAGAAAGTCGTGCATGGAGTTCGTCAATTGCGGTTTCGGATGGCTTTTCAATGCCTCTTGACATAGACTAAGGTACAGCCGAACAGGCCCCTTGGCAAGCCTTTGTTGGACTTAACGCATGGGTTTTTCCAAGTGGCAGTTTCGTCTGCCCATTCGGTTGTGCATCCGTCTTCCGACGCTCTTTGCTTACATCAAGATGGGTCTAGGCTCTCGTTGCTGCGGCGCAGGGTCCGCTAAACCAGATGCGGCAGTAACGAGGGCTTCAGCGTAACTTCCTCGGGAACCACCTTCTCGATTCCCAACAGCTCGAACAGCTCCTTCGGCAACACCGCCAGGGCAAGGTCGACTGGCGCTACATCCCCGAGAGAAGGTCGGGCATAGGAGTTAACATGGCTCGCGACCAGCGCGAGATCCTCTTCAGTCAGCGCCTCGAAGCACGTTTTCTTCGGGAGTATCGTGCGCAGAATCGCGTGGTTTCGTTCGGCTGAGCCCTTCTGGTCCGGGCGGTTGGGATCACAATAGTAAACGCGACAGCGCTTCTCCCCTTCCACCAGGCACGATGACTCGATCGCATCAAAGTCGTTGAATTCGTGACCGTGATCGGTAACGACCAGACCCAGATGCTTTCGGAAAGCCTCGAGTCCAATGGACTCCTCAATGACGTCCAGAGCGTGCTTCACCTCGGCGCGTGTATGCTCCTGCAGAAGGATCATGATCTGGAAGCCAAGCTTGCGGAACATCAGCGTGAGTATCGTCTTCTTGCTCCCGCGGGCGCTCTCCACGCAATCCATCTCCACTACCATTTCCCTCTCCTCGCCAGCGAGCTGCGTGAAGTCGTCGTAGGTACGACCGTCGTACAGCGGATTTAGCGAGGGTTCCGCCGGCTTCTTCTTTCGCTTCTTGTACTTTACGGCCTTCGGAAGGTCGATGGTCATGATGTCCAGGATGCCGTTCTCGATGTAGACGCGGAAGGTACGCGCGGTCACCGGGAACATACCTGGATGAGTCGACCAGATATGCTCCAGGCTCTGCCCCTTCTTCAGGAGAGGCTTCACCACCTCGACCATCGCTACGAGCTCATCAGCGTCGAGGTTTACTCCGCGGCGGGTTTCACGCATGCGCTCGTCGGCCTTATCTTGAGCCGCGCGGGCATCGTAGAACCATCGCTGGCAGTCGCAGAAGGTCCCCGATCCCACGTAGGGGCATGCATTGCATACGTATGGGCGCTTCTCGAGTTGCTTGCACTGCCTGGGCTCGAACTTCGCGCACTTCATCGTGCAGTCAGCCTTCTTGCAGTCCTTGCAGGAGCCCCCGCAGCCCGTTCCGCAAAGGTCCCTCTCGCAACACCAGGTGCGCCTCGTGCAGATGTTCCTCCGCCTTCTGACGTTCACCTTTCCCTCCCTGGCTATCCTGTTTCGCTTGACCTCCCTCATCACCGTCGTTCCGTCAACCCCGACTTTGCGGCTGATGAAGGCGTACGAGCGGCCTGAGTCGAGCGAGTGCTCGATGAACTTCCTGTCGTAGTAATCCAAGTGCTTTCTCTCTCCCGGCATAATTCACCTTCCCTTCCCGC
>JAFYTB010000189.1 GCA_017559045.1 Eggerthellaceae bacterium
ACGGCGCACCCGACGCCGACCGCGTCATCGTATGCATGGGTAGCTTCTGCGACGTCATCGAAGAGGTTGTCGACTACCTGAACGCCAACGGCGAGAAGGTCGGCCTCGTCAAGGTTCGCCTGTATCGCCCGTTCGTAACGAAGAAGTTCGTCGAGGCACTCCCCGCAACCGTCAAGAAGATCGCTGTCATGGACCGCACCAAGGAGCCCGGCAGCGTCGGCGAGCCCCTCTATCAGGACGTGCTTCACGCACTGGCCATCGAGGGTTGCCTCAACGACATCACCGTCACCGGCGGCCGTTATGGCCTCGGCTCCAAGGACACCCCGCCGGCAAGCGCATTCGCCGTCTTCGCCGAGCTCGCCAAGGATGAGCCCAAGCGCGAGTTCACCGTCGGCATCGTCGACGACGTCACCATGCTCTCCCTCGAGGAAGACGCAAACTGCCCCAACACCGCAGCCCCCGGCACCATCGAGTGCAAGTTCTGGGGCCTCGGTGGCGACGGCACGGTTGGCGCTAACAAGAACTCCATCAAGATCATCGGCGACCACACCGATAAGTACGTCCAGGCCTACTTCCAGTACGACTCGAAGAAGACCGGCGGCGTGACCATCAGCCACCTCCGCTTCGGCGACAACCCCATCAGGAGCCCCTACTACGTCAACAAGGCGGACTTCGTAGCCTGCCACGTACCGGCATACCTGACCAAGGGCTTCCCCATCGTTCGCGACGTCAAGCCGGGCGGCACCTTCCTCATCAACTGCATCTGGACCGCCGAGGAGCTCGATCAGCAGCTTAACGCCGAGACGAAGCGCTACATCGCTCAGAACGACATCCAGCTCTACACCATTGATGCGACCCATCTGGCTCGCCAGGTCGGCATGGGCAAGCGCACCAACACCGTTCTGCAGTCCGCATTCTTCGCCCTCTCCGGCGTGCTTCCGCAGGAAGAGGCAATCAAGTACATGAAGGATGCCGCCACCGCTTCCTACCTTAAGAAGGGTCAGGAGATCGTCGACAGGAACCATAAGGCTATCGAAGTCGGCGCCACCGCGTTCGTCAAGGTTGAAGTGCCCGCTGCTTGGGCTGACGCCGTCGATGAGCCCGTCGTTCCCGTTCTTGCCGGCCGCGCTAACGTTGTCGAAATGGTTCGCGGCATCATGGAGCCGGTTGGCCGTATGGACGGCGACAGCCTGCCCGTCTCTGCATTCTCCAAGCATGTCGACGGTCAGTTCGAGCTCGGTGCAGCTGCCTACGAAAAGCGCGGCGTAGCCGTACTCGTTCCCGAGTGGGATGCCGAGAAGTGCATCCAGTGCGGCAACTGCTCGTTCGTCTGCCCGCACGCCACTATCCGCCCGTTCGCTCTGACCGAGGCCGAGGCCGCTGGTGCACCCGAGCAGGCAAAGATCATCGCGGGTCGCGGCAAGAAGATGGCCGGCTTCCAGTACACGCTCGCTATCTCCCCGCTCGACTGCATGGGCTGCGGCGTTTGCGATGGCCAGTGCCCCACCGATGCGCTCGCCATGGTCGAACTCAACACCCAGCTCGATCAGCAGGAAGTCTTCGACTACTGCGTCGAGAACGTCACCATCAAGCCCGAGCTCGTGGGCACCACCATCCAGGCAAGCCAGTTCGCTCAGCCGCTGCTTGAGTTCTCCGGCGCATGCGCTGGCTGCGCTGAGACCGCTTACGCACGTCTGGTCACCCAGCTGTTCGGCGATCGTATGTACGTCGCCAACGCAACCGGCTGCTCCTCCATCTGGGGCGGCCCGGCTGGCACCTCGCCCTACACCGTCAACGCAGACGGTCATGGCCCGGCTTGGGCAAACTCCCTGTTCGAGGACAACGCCGAGTTCGGTCTCGGCATGCTGCTCGGCCACAACGCCGTACGCGCCGCCGTCGTCGAGCACACCAAGAACATCCTCGCTAGCGACATGGCTGGCGACGAGATGAAGGCAGTCGCTCAGGCATGGCTCGACGCCATGGACGACGCCGCCGGCAGCAAGACCGCTGCTGCGGCCTACATCGCCGAGCTCGAGAAGGCAGCTGAGGCAGGCTGCCCGGATGCCAAGGCAATCCTTGAGAACAGCGAGTTCCTCACGAAGAAGAGCGTCTGGATCTTCGGTGGCGACGGCTGGGCTTACGACATCGGCTACGGCGGACTCGACCACGTTCTGGCATCTGACGAAGACGTCAACATCTTCGTATTCGACACCGAGGTGTACTCCAACACCGGCGGTCAGGCTTCCAAGGCCTCCAATATCGGTCAGGTCGCACAGTTTGCTGCAGCCGGCAAGGACATCAAGAAGAAGAGCCTTGCAGAAATCGCAATGAGCTACGGCTACGTCTACGTCGCACAGGTCGCCATGGGCGCAAACAAGAACCAGACCCTCAAGGCCATCGCCGAGGCAGAGGCCTATCCGGGACCGTCGCTCATCATCGGCTACAGCCCCTGCGAGATGCACGCCATCAAGGGCGGCATGATGAACTGCCAGAGCGAAATGGCAAAGGCCGTCGACTGCGGCTACTGGAACCTCTACCGCTTCAACCCGGCTGCTCCGGCTGGCAAGAAGTTCGTGCTCGACTCGAAGGCCCCGGCTGGCGGCTACCAGGAGTTCCTCATGAACGAGGCTCGCTACAACCGCCTGACCCGCGAGTTCCCCGAGCGTGCAACCGAGCTCTTCGAGCGCAACGAGAAGGCCGCTATGGATCGCTACGAGCATCTCGCCAAACTCTCTGAGATCTACAACGGCTAAGCCGATCACCTTCTGATCAACAAGAAGGGGGCTGCGGTTCAACACGACCGCAGCCCCCTTTTCATTAAGCAGTCGCTTTCGCCAAACAAAAGCGATTACCCGAAAATCAAGCTACCCGATGAGACCCACCGAGCCGAAGCATTAAGCGCCAAGAATCCAGCGCGCCACGTCTTCGATGACCTCTTCGCCAATATGACGCTCGACGCCATAATCCTTGCTGGCCTTCGAGAGACCCCCATAAACAACAGGGACAAAACAGTGGTTGAGACCCTCGTAGAGCCTGAAGGATACATTGTCCTTCCCCGCAAGAAGCTCTTGGTAAGCCACAAAGTCGACATCCGCTTTCACTTGACAGTCCTCGCTACCCTGCATGATCAGCACGGGCTTC
>JAFYTB010000190.1 GCA_017559045.1 Eggerthellaceae bacterium
ACTTTGATGGCGGCGAAAAAGGCTGGAACGAGGTATGGGGCGAGATCTTTGAGATGAGCTTCCTCATCCCGTCCGATTACGACGGCACCTACATCATGGTTCCCATGTTCCCGGGCTGGATCGAGTTCTCCTGTGCGGGCGAGATGAATGAAAAGCGCAAGGCCATCCTTCGCAGCTTCCTTGACTTCTGGAAGATCCTCAAGGACAGCAACACCCCTGCGGTTCGCAAGCTCATGAACAGGCGCGGCATGAAGAAGTGCGAGAAGAGTGAGCCCTACATCGCAACCTACGTGACGCTGAACGAGCCTATCACCAGCGAGCATCGCACCCACACCTACCACAGCGCATTCGAGTTGCTCGAGCAGCATAAGGATGAGCTGGTCATTGCTCCGTGCATCTGCCGTCGTCACAGGCTTCTCGATGACGAAGACTACGAGTGCCTGCAGCACACTGCGCTTGAGGCGTGCATCGCCATCGGTCCGGTTGGCAAGCAGATGGTGGCCAACGGAACGGCTCGTCCGCTTGCTTGGGAAGAGGCCGTTGAGGTGCTCGCCCGTTTGCAGAAGCAGGGCTGCGTGCATACCGCCTTCCACTACTCCAACAAGATGGAAGATGGCGTGTTTGCGCTGTGTAACTGCTGCAAGGACTGCTGCCTCATGTACTCCGGCTATCAGGAGGGCTCTCTGAGCCAGGTGTTCATCAAGGCATATCACACGCCGAAGATCGTGAACCTGGATGCCTGCACGGGATGCAACCTGTGCGGCAAGTACTGTCCCACCGACGGCATTTGGTATGACCGTGAGGCGGGCGAGCTCGTGTTCAATTACGAGAACTGCATCGGATGCGGTCAGTGCGTGACGCAGTGCCGTTTTGGTGTACAGGAAATGGTCGAGGATGTTCGCAACGTCTTCGTTCAGACCAAGGCACGTCCCGACGAGGTCGAGGCTGAGGCTGCCGAAGCAAGCGAGCAGTAGGCGGACGCAAGATGCATGAGAGCGTCGTTTGCCAGGAGATCGTCGACATCGTGCTGAGGGCTGCGGAAGCGAATGGCCTGACACGTGTTGACGAGATTGTCGTCTCGGCTGGACCGTATTCCTGCCTGAACGAAGCTGAGCTTAACTTCTTCCTTCTTATGGCGCGTGTTGGCACCTGTATGGAGGATGCCTATATCACCGTCGAGCGAGACGAGTCGCTTGTCGGCGCGTCGCAGATGTTCGTCAAATGCATTCGAGGGGAGTAGCGGTGAAGACCATTCCGGTTAACGTAAACGTACTCAACAGAAATAGCGAAGTGGCAGCGCGCGTCAACGAGCGCCTGACTGCGGCGGGCATCAAGATGATCAATCTTCTCGGTACGCCGGGTTCGGGAAAGACCACGTTGCTCGAGGCTGTGCTGGGCTGCCTTGAGGTCGACCGTAATTCCGTGGCCGTTATCGAGGGCGACCTTTACACCGCACAGGACGCCGAACGCATGGAGGCGCTGGGGGTTCGCACCATCCAGCTGAACACCCAAGGTGCTTGTCATCTCGAGGCTGACATGATCGAGCGTGCTCTTGATGAGCTTGATCTCGAAGGCGTTCGAACTGTCGTGGTGGACAATGTGGGCAACCTGGTCTGCACTTCCGAGTTTGAGCTGGGTGAGCACCTTCGCGTCGGCGTGAGCAGCGTGACCGAGGGCAACGACAAGCCCTTCAAGTATCCGCTCATGTTCCAGACGGCAAACATGGTGCTCCTCAACAAGATGGACCTGCTTGAGTTCACCAATTTCGACACGGACCGCTTCGTGGCAGATGTTCATAGCATCAATGAATCCGCTCAGATTGTGTTCTGCTCGGCTTGGAAGAGAACGGGTCTTGAGTCCGTTGTCTCCCTGTTTAAGTAGTCAGCGTACATTCGATACTGACAAGATGCTGCAAGTGGGCAATAATATCCTCACTCTGGAATAATCAAGGGGGATTGTCATGGCAAAACGCACGCTCATCATCAATGGTTCGCCTAGGCCGAATGGCAACACGGTGACACTTATCAACGAGATGAAGAAGACGCTCGAGGGTGAGATCATCGAGATTTCCGCGTTCCGCAACAAGATCCATTCGTGTGTGGACTGCCGCAGCTGCGCTACCACTGCGAAGTGCGTTGTTCATGACGACATGGACATCATCTACGCCGATGACTTCGACAACGTCGTCATCGCAACCCCGGTATGGTTCGGCACCATGCCCGGCCCCATGCTCGAGATCCTCTCGCGATTCCAGCCGCAGCACGCTGCCATGTTCTTCTTGGATATTCCGCGCAACATCAGCCCGAAGAAGGCCGGCCTTATTCTGACCGCGGGTAGCAAGAAGAACGAGATGAACAGCCTGCATCATGTTCGCTGCCTGTTCAGCATGCTCAACGCACGTGGCTATCAGGGCTATGAGGTCATCACGAACAACACCGACGAGGTTCCCGCATCTGAAGATGCCGAGGCGCTGGCTGCAGCACGTCGTTTGGGTGAGTATCTGAACGAGGATTGGCCGGAGGACGCCGACCTTCGTGACCTCTGGGACATCAAGCGCGGTCGCGCTTAAAGGGCGGCTTTCGATACGCTTCCGATAGCTGTTTTATGTTCCTTTGCCTACATCCGCAAAGCGCTTGATCGCTTTCATCTAGAATCGATCTGACATACGCAGGTAAGTTTCGCGTGGCGCGGCGTGGTGGTTGACGCTCGCGTTTGACGCCACGAAGCTTCATCGGATTAGTTGCGGAAGGCATGTCATGCTTCAGCTTCAAAACATCAGCAAGGCTTATACCACCGGCGGATTTACGCAGAAGGCGCTCGACAACGTGTCGATTTCCTTCCGCGATAACGAGTTCGTCGCCATTCTCGGTCCTTCGGGCTCGGGTAAGACCACGATGCTCAATATCATTGGCGGCCTGGATCATTACGATTCCGGCAACATGATCATCGATGGTGTTTCCACCGAGCAGTACAAGGATCGCGATTGGGATACCTATCGCAACAACCGCATCGGCTTTGTTTTCCAAAGCTACAACCTCATTCCGCATCAGACGGTTCTTTCCAACGTCGAGTTGGCGCTGACGCTTTCCGGCGTGTCGCCGGCCGAGCGTAAGCAGCGTGCTCTTGAGGCTTTGGCGAAGGTGGGCCTCGCCGACCATGTGAACAAGAAGCCCAGCCAGATGTCGGGTGGTCAGATGCAGCGTGTCGCCATCGCGCGAGCCCTCATCAACGACCCGGAAATCCTGCTGGCCGACGAACCTACGGGTGCGCTCGACTCGAAGACCAGCGTTCAGATCATGGATTTGCTCACCGAGATCGCAAACGATCGTCTGGTCATCATGGTCACGCACAATCCCGAGCTTGCCGATCAGTACGCAACGCGTATCGTCACGCTCACCGATGGCGTTATTCGCAACGATACCGATCCCTTCAATCCGACGCCCGAGGAAATGCATGCAAGCAAGAAGCAGGTGCGTCGCACCTCGATGAGCTTCCTCACGGCGCTGTCCCTTTCGTTCAACAACCTCATGACGAAGAAGGGCCGCACTCTGATGACGGCTTTTGCCGGCTCGATCGGCATCATCGGCATTGCGGCTATTTTGGCGCTTGCCAATGGTGTAAACGATTACATCAAGACGGTCGAAGAAGAGACGCTTTCTGAGTATCCGTTGCAGATCACCAGCTCGGGACTCGATATGACTTCCATGCTGCTGGGCAGTGAGGCTGCCGATGTGGAAGACGACGATGCCTCCTCGGATGATTCGGAGAGCGAAGAGGGTTTCAGCGTCAGCATTTCTCTTGGTAACCACGCGAGTGCTGTCGGCTCCGATGCTGAAAACGAAGAGGGCATGGTGCGCGTCATTCCGCTGGTGTCGACTATGTTCTCGAGTGTGGGACAGAACGACCTCAAGTCGCTGAAGGAGTATCTGGATAGCGGCGAGGCCGGGCTTGATCCGTATGTGAAGGCCATTGAGTATTCCTATGGCGTGCAGCCGCAGGTGTTTAGTGCGGACACCGAGAATCTGCGACAGGTGAACCCCGATACTTCGCTGTCTCCGCTGGGTATCAGCTCGTCGAACACCTCCAATTCCATTATGGCAATGTCCATGTCGACCGACGTGTTCTACCAGATGCCCTCCGATACCAGCCTTTATGACACTCAGTATGAAGTTTTGGCTGGTCATTGGCCTGAAAACTACAACGAGTGCGTGCTTGTTACCACGGCTGGCGGTGGCATGAGCGACTTCATGCTGTATACGCTTGGCCTGCGTGACACCGCTGAGCTTGATGAAATGGTCAAGGCTTTTGCGAACGAAGAGGAAGTGGTTGCGCCGAACGATATTCGCGATTACGAATACGAGGAGATTCTCGGTATCACGTTCAAGCTGGTGAACCCGACCGACTACTTTGTCTATGACGCGGAATATGGCGTGTGGGTTGATAAGCGCGACAACGAGGAATATATGCGCTCCCTCGTGGAGGCTGGCGAGGATCTGACCATTGTCGGCATTGTGCAGCCTGCGCAGGATGCGACGGCAGCTATGCTGATGGCAGGTATCAACTATCCCGACTCGCTTGTGCGCCATGAGATTGAGCTCTCCGCAAACAGCAAGATCGTGAAGGATCAGCTGGCTGAGCCCAGCGTCAACGTATTCACGGGTAAGCCCTTTGGCGAAGATGACGACGAGGGCATGGGTATGGACAGCATGTTCACCATCGATGCCGGTGCCATCTCGTCTGCCTTCAAGTTTGATATGAGCAAGCTGGGCGCGGGTCTCGAGGATCTTGAGATTTCCTTCGAGTTTGACCTGCGTGATCTTCCGCCGCTGCCGAGCTTTGAGGATTTCCCCGTGCCTGACCTGGGTGATCTGCTCGGTGGGGATGAGGCTGCCGCTTCCGGCACAGTCGTCGCTCTTGAGGAAAGCGCCGCTTCCGAAGAGTCGGGCGCTCCCGAGGATCCCGCTGACCCTGCTGACCCTGAGATGCCGGCACCTGCTGATCCCGAGACGCCTGAGGAGCCTGGTCAGCCGAGTCTTCCGGAGATGCCTCAAATTCCTGAAGATGCCGTGCTTCTGCAGCAGCTCATCCAGCGTATTGCCGAGGATATTTCCGAGGATTACGTCAGCAATCATGCCGATAAGTCTTTCGGCGAGTACCTGCGCTCTGGTGCTGCTCGCGCGATTATCGAGAAGCATCTTGGCCCTATTGGCGACGAGCTTGCCGATATGTACACCGAGTACTTCGAGGAGAAGCTCTCTGGTTACATGAATCAGGTCAAGGCCATGTTCCAGACGCAGATTGAAGCCGTCATGGCACAGGTCATGGGCCAGCTTATGTCGAATATGGGCAATGCCTTCAGCATCGATACGGCGGCGTTCGCCAATGCCTTCCAGTTCAATATGACTGAGGAGGAGTACGCCGAGCTCATGATGTCGATGATGTATTCCGCCGAGGACACCTACGATTCCAACCTGAAGGAACTTGGCTACGCCGAGTTCTCGACGCCGACATCGATCAGCATTTATCCGTATGACTTCGAGAGCAAAGAGTTTGTAGTTGTCGCGCTCGACGAGTACAACGATCGTATGGAGGCTGAGGGCCAGGACGACAAGGTTATCAACTACACCGACCTTGTGGGTACGCTCATGAGCTCCGTGACCGATATCGTGAACATGATCAGCTACGTGCTTATTGCCTTCGTTGCCATTTCGCTGGTAGTCAGCTCCATCATGATCGGCGTCATCACGTATATCAGCGTTCTTGAGCGCAAGAAGGAGATCGGCATTCTGCGCGCGATCGGTGCAAGCAAGAGCGACATCAGCCATGTGTTCAACGCCGAGACGGTCATCGAGGGCTTGGTGGCAGGTTTGCTGGGCGTGGGCATTACTGCGCTCGTCTGTATCCCCGTGAACGCGATTATCTATGCGAACTTCGATGTCCCGCAGATCGCCCAGCTTCCGTTGGTTGCCGCCGCGATCTTGGTGGTCATCAGCGTATTCCTCACCTTCATTGCCGGCTTGATTCCGTCGAGTGCGGCAAGCCGTAAGGACCCCG
>JAFYTB010000191.1 GCA_017559045.1 Eggerthellaceae bacterium
AAGGCGCCAACGCGGGAAAGGATATGGCCGAGCAGGCCTCCCGCTTTAGAGAAGAGGTTCTCGCGGCCCATGAAACGAGGCCACTGACTCGGTCGCGTAGCCATGTACATGCACACAACATCGAGGAAGGAAATATGGTTGCCGATGAGCACGAGCCCGCCGGCGCCCTTGAACGCCCTTACATTTTCGCGACCAGTGATCTCAATGCGGAAGCACGGCCTGAAGATAGCGGAGATAACCGCCCAAATCAGGTTACCGAGCCAACGCGGCGCCTTCTTCTCGTCGGAGAAGCCATCGAAGGGCATATCCCAGATCTTCTCGTAAGGAGTTAGGAACATCTTCTTCCTCTCAGGGAACAGACGACCGACATGCAAGATGTCGGTCGGTGTGTAACGAGTTTCGTCAAACAAGGTGCCTAGCGTGAGCCGTTAGCGAATCGCCTGCGCCAGGGCGCAGATCTTTTCGACCACTTCCTCCTGAGAGAACTCGGTCGAGTCAAGCATCACCGCATCGTCAGCAGGGCGAAGCGGGCTGGTGGCACGGCTGGAGTCAGCCTCGTCGCGACGACGAAGATCAGCCAGAACCTCTTCGTAGTCGGTGGAACCCACACCACGCTGAGCGTTCTGCAGGACACGGCGACGAGCGCGCTCCTCGAACGAAGCCGTCAGGAAGACCTTCACCTCAGCGTTGGGGAACACGGTCGTGCCGATATCGCGGCCCTCAACCACGTAATCGCCGGCATTACCAATGCGACGCTGCTGATCAACCAAAGCCTCGCGTACAGACGGAGCGGCCGAAACGGGGCTCACAGCCTTATCGATCTCAGCCGTACGGATGGCCTGCGTAACCTCAGAACCACCGATATACACACGCTTGGGCAGAGGATCGCCCGCGTCGTGGCCAAACTCGATGTCGTAGGTGCGGGCAATCTCACCAAGCGCAGCATCGTCGTCAAGCGCGACGCCATTCTGCTGAGCCTGCCAAGCAACGCTACGGTACATAGCACCCGTATCGAGACAGGAGAAACCAAGCTTTACTGCGACGGCCTTCGCAACCGTCGACTTTCCCGCCCCGGAGGGGCCGTCAATGGCAATAATCATTGAGCCAACCTTTGCATACTCGAATGAAACTGAGGATAGCTTACGTCAACGCAAGCGAAATAAACAACAGAGACCGAAACCTTACCAACAAGCGCGACGAGAGAACCCGCTATCGTCGACCGACACGCTGCCCCTCGAGGGACTCCTTCTGCAGGAGAGCGACCTCTTCAGGAGAAAGTTCGCGCCAAGCGCCTCGCGGAAGATCACCCAAGACAAGGGATCCCAGGCTCTCACGATGAAGTGCGATGACGGGATGCCCGACAGCCTCCATCATGCGACGAACCTGACGATTGCGTCCCTCGCGAAGACCAACGATAACGTAGGTGCCGCCCTTCTCAAGAACCGCACGAGAACGCTTACCCTCGTGGCGCTTCGTCTTTCCGCTAGCGCCCTGACCATCGCCGATCAGCGCCGCACAAACACGAGCCTCGCGACCGCGGGCAATACGCACGTCGGCGGGCAGTGTCATGCCATCGGAGAGCTTCACGCCCTGGGAGAGACGCATCGCGGTCTCATCGCTCATAGCACCTTCGACAAGGGCAATATAGGTTTTGACCACATGCTTTTTCGGATGAAGCAAAGCGTTGCCGAGTTCGCCGTCGGTGGAGAACAGAAGCAGGCCTGTAGTATCGGTATCAAGACGGCCAACAGGGAAAAGACCTGGATTCTCATCCACGGGCACCAGTTCGGCAACCGTATGCTTCGCATGCGGATCCGCCATAGTGGTGGTATAGCCCGCAGGCTTATGCAGCATGATGGTAACGCTCTCTTCAGGCAGAATGACTCTCTTGCCCTTGACG
>JAFYTB010000015.1 GCA_017559045.1 Eggerthellaceae bacterium
ACTCCCGCAGCATCCCTTGCAAGCTGATAAGTACCACCCTCTAAAATTACATCACCGCCACCTACGGCGATGGCGGCAAAGGCGCTACCAACAAAGCCGGAAGCAATGACACCAGCCAAAACGGCACTGACAACAAACGTAAGCGCAAGCCTTCGAACCTCCTGCAAAGCATTACTCCAAGAACCGTTAACGCATTCGGGAGCTCCCACCATCGCTCTCCCCCTTGACCCAAACCATATATTTGTACCATTTATCCTCAGTTAGCTATATATTCATTTGAGGATAATCGTTCATATAGTTTATCCTTGTTTGAGGATAAAGCAAGAAGGAGTTCCGCTTCTGCGAGCCTGTAGTCAAAGGAGATACATGACGCAGCGAACACTGATTATTTTTGGATCACCGCATAAAGACGGCAACACAGCGGCACTTGTTGACGCATTGAAAGAGACGCTCTCTGGCGAGGTGGTTGAGATCTCCGCCTGGTATGCCAACATATCGCCATGCCTAGATTGCCGCCGCTGCTGGGAGACCGCACAGTGCGCACTACGCGACGACATGGATCTGGCATATGCCGATGATTACGACAACATCGTGCTCGCCTCGCCCGTGCACTACGGCACCCTGCCCGGCAAGGTGCTCAGCCTTGCAAGTCGACTGCAGACGCGGCGCGGCAAGCACCTCTCTCGCTCGGGCGCCAAGATGAGCGAGAAAAAAGCGGCGCTCATCCTTACCGCGGGAGGTCGCAACGATTCTGATACAGCCCTCCACCACGCACGCTGCGTGTTCAAGATGATGGGCGCTCGGGGGTTCGAGGAACGAAGCGTGACCTCGATGCGCACCGACGATATCTCCGCAACGGCAGACGAGGCCGCCCTCGCGCGCGCACGCGAGATTGGACGCTTACTTAGCGACATCTAACCAAAGGCGGTATTCAAGCTTTAATAAAAAAATTCAACCTGCAGAACGTGGTCACTTAACTGCTATGGCAAGCCTTAGAACAGTCCGACTCAGCCTCGTCAAATACTAACCTGCGGTGCGATCCGCAAAGATTGTCTCGGCTTCACGCTGCAGTTCTTCGAGCACCTCGAGATAGGCTGTGAGCAGCTTTTCGCCGTCGGAGGTCAGCGTGCTGCCGCGCGGGCCATCGCGATCGAGCAAGTCGAAGCCAAGCTGCGCCTCCGCCTCGCGCACAACGCGCCAGGCCTTGCTGTAGGCCATGTTCATCCTCTTGGCCGCGGCATTGAGCGAGCCCGTCTCCCGCACACCCAGGCATAGATCAGCCACGCCCCGTCCGAATGCATGCTCGTCATCAACCGAAGCCGTCTTTATGGCCAGCTTGACGGAGATGCTAAGATGCCCCAGATCGTTCATGGCATGCTCCTCTCGAGGGGTTTCGTCTCGACATGCGCTGCTCCCTTTTCGGCATGTTGCTCGCCAGAAACTATAGCAAACTTAATGCCGGTATTTGACGAAAACATATCCTTATCTGAGGATAATTGTGTTCATGAAACGCGAAGCCCCTTCTTCAAGCTGCAGAAGGGGCTTCGTGCCGCTGCCGTCCACAAGAAGATCGTCGAGCCTTATCGGAGTGGCCTCTCCAAAGCCCAGTCCGCAGGTCAACGCCAGGATAAGCGGCGGCGCGTCCCTCTGCACCGCCTTTCCCGATC